>CAIUKU010000001.1 GCA_903899825.1 uncultured Bacteroidales bacterium
AAATCAAACGATTGAAACTTATCATTAATTTGTTTTATGCTGAATTTCAATTTAATAAAATCTATGAATCTTAAAATTTTATTTTTATTTTTTATTTTTGTTTTTTTACAAAATATATCTTTTTCGCAAGATACAATCATTGTATTACCGGAAGTTGAAATTTACGGGAAAGAATCATTTTTGATAAATAAAATGAATAGTATAAAACCTCAAAGCATAGCAGGTCCAAAAACAGATATTGGTACTATGCTTAAAGCGATGCCAAATACGTCCGGCATTCGCAGAGGAGGAACTTCTATTGATCCTGTTTTTAGAGGATTCCGCAGTAGTCAGTTACTAATACTTACCAGTGACGGCATTCGCATTGAAGGAGGTTGTCCAAACAGAATGGATCCTGTAACTTCACATATTGATGCTGAAGAAATAATGCAGCTTCAATGGATACAAGGCAGTGATATGTTGCAATATGGTCCGGCAATTGGAGGTGTGCTGGTATTGCAAACCATAGAACCTATGCCCTACGGGAAATGGACAATACATACCCGTTTAAAAAGCAGCTACGAGAGCAATTATAATGGATTCTCCAATGCTGTTTCAATAAATGGTGGCAATAAAAAATTCTTTTTCAGACTGGCTACGGCATATAAAAATTACGGTAACTATACTGACGGAAGAGGAATGGAAGTAAATTCATCTTATCAAAAAGATTATCTGTCAATAAAAACAGGGCTTCAAATCAATACATTCAATACACTGCGATTAAACTATACGCGTTCCGAAGCTAGAGATGTACGTTTTCCTGCTCTCCCTATGGATGAAAATTCTGATTACACTGACATTTTTAATTTTTCTTACACCCATTTCTCTAATGTGGAAAATGAAAAAAAAGAAGATTTTTTTGCAAATATTTATCATGTAAGGGTTGATCACCTTATGGACAATCATCACCGTCCTCAATACAGTCAGGTAATTGCACCCTTAACAGGAATAATGCGTGCATCTTCTGCAGTTAATGCATACACTACAGGAATTCTTGTAAAAAAATCATTTTCTTCAGCCAGATTACAAGGAAGTCTGGGAATTGATATTGAACAGATTGATAAAGACGGATATCGCAACAGAACGATGATAATGACAATGGGTGGTCTTAGCACTGAATCGAAAAACCAGGATAATTTATGGAAAGAAGCATGTATACGCAATGCAGGGTTTTATACAAATATAAAGTTGCCCATTTTAACAAAATCACTAAAAATAAAGCAAGAAATTTCAGTAAATATCCGTTATGATTATCATCAAAATTTTTCATCAGATACTTTTCTGCTTGTAAAAAATGAAATCAATTTTTTTAAGAATCAAACCTATGAACATCATAATTTAAGTTTTGGGTGTGATTATAAAGTGTTTTTCAATCAGAAACTTATTATTAAAGCCGGTATAAGCCGAACAATGCGCAATGGAAATATGAATGAACTTTATATTAAACGTATGCCAGTTGGGTTTGATAATTACGATTATCTTGGAAATCCATCTATCAAACCAGAAATCAACAATCAGTTTGATTTAGGAATTCAATTTAAATCTAACAAAACAGTGAGTGTAGCAATGAATTTTTTTGCTTCTATTGTCGAAGATTATATAGGCGCAAGCTTGATGACACCAAGTATAATAATGCCTGCTACTATGGGTGTTTCAGGCGTTAAACAGTTTAATAATATAGGAAAGGCTCATTTTATGGGTGGCGAACTGATGCTTAATTCGCCCGAACATTATAAGCTGGAAGTAAAAGCTACAGCCGGTTATACCCTGGCTTATCTTGAAAACTCAACAAAATATATTTATTCAGGGACACAGGTTGTCGGAAGTGAAATACTGAAAAATGACCCAATCCCCGAAATACCTGCCATGAATACTTCATTTTCTTTATTATACAAGCTTCAAAAGTATAGATTGTATCCACAACTTGATGTTTTTTATACTTTTACACAAAACCAGGTATCTGAATCTAATTACGAAAGTTCAACGCCAGCATATTTCTTAATGAATATGAGTGTAAAGTATAAATTTAAATCATTTGCCGAGCTATGCTTAGGTGCAAACAACTTATTCGACAAAGCTTATTATGAGCATTTAAACAGAAAAACAATTTCAACAGTACCCAACGAAAAAATAAAACTGTATGAGCCAGGCCGAAGTTTTTTTATAAGTATATTATTGAGTTTATAAAAATGAATAAAAAATATTTAATATTGTTGTTGGGAATTTTGTTATTTACCAATTGCAAGAAAGACAATACAACAGTAATTACAAACCCTGTTGTTGATACCGGAAAACTGAAAATTGAATTTAATCATACGGTTGATAATCTGCCTGTGCAACTTAATAGCAATATTTATATTAATGAAGCAGGCAACCATTATGAGCTAATAGATATTATGTATTTTATTTCGGACTTAACACTTTATCCTCTCAATGGAAAACCGCAGTTAATTGATGATTGGAAAGCGGTACATTATGTTGACATTCATATCCCTTCTACTTTATACTGGAACATCTATGATCCTATCCCTACAGGTGTTTACGATTCTATCTCTTTTATATTTGGTTTAAACGAGCAACGCAATCAATCCTTTGTTTTTGTAAATCCACCAGAATCCAATATGTTCTGGCCTGATGTGTTGGGTGGAGGTTATCATTATATGATGATCAACGGCAAATGGCTCAATCCGCAAAATCTATCAATTCCATTTGATTTTCACCTTGGAATCGGACAAATTTACACAGATACTATTAACTATAACATCAATACAATTACGGGCTTTGTTCAGAACTACTTTAAGGTAATAATGCCTTTATCAGTACTACAAATCAGTAAAAACAATACTTCTACCATTGTATTGAATATGGAAATTGAGAGCTGGTTTAAAACGCCAAATATTTGGGATCACAATTACTGGGGAGGTAGTATTATGCAAAATCAGCGGGCACAGCAAACTGTCAAAGAAAATGGCTTTGATGTATTTAGTATTGGAAACAAATAAGTAATAGGTTATTAAGTTATTACAAACAAGCTTAGCTTAAACAAATCCTCACAGGTTTATTGCTGTCATCAACAACAGCAAAAGTAAACTTACCTTCTATTACTTTTTTTCTACCCTCAGCAAACATATATTCAAGAAATATTTCAACTTTTACATCTATTTTTACCATTCCGATATTTGAAACCCTTCCAATTATCTCTATAATTGTTCCATAAGGAACAGCATGTTTGAAATTGATTTTATCAGTTGAAACGGTAACTACTTTTTGTCTTGTAAATCTAGTAGCAGTAATATAGGCAACTTCATCCATCCATTGCAGAGCAATGCCTCCAAACAATGTATTATTTGCATTTAAAACTCCCGGAATTATTACTTTAAACTGACGGGTTTCCGATAGATTCATTCTCTGTTCTATTTCCATAATAACAATAACATAATGTTTCAATATAAAGTAATAGCCAAAGGACAGCTAATACATTTAAATAATTTTACTTGGCAATACATCAAAAAAAAATATATTTATTTTGCAAATTTAATAAAAAATATTTGTTTTACGAACGTAAGTTCATTACTTTTGCCAAAAAAAATTATGTCACGCCCCTTTAAAAGTCGTAAAATTTGCAATCCACCCAGTATGAATGGGTTTAAACCATTCGGCATGCATTTTTGTGAAAATGAAAGTGTGAAACTACAATATGATGAGTATGAAAGTATCAAATTAGCAAATTATGAAAATTTACCTCAGGATATTGCTGCCCTTAAAATGGATGTTTCCAGACCAACATTCACGAGAATTTACAATAACGCGTTGAAAAAAATCGCAAAAGCTTTTGTAGAATGCCTACCCATAGAAATTGAGGGAGGCAAAGTAGAATTTGAAAAAGACTGGTATAAATGCAAAAAATGCTTTAAACTAATAGAAGGAATTGAAAATCACAAGAAGTGTAAAAATTGCACTACCAATAATAATGATGAATTAACAAATTTAAATTAAACAAAATGAATATTAAAAAATCAGGTTTTAGTACCAAATTAATCCATGCTGGTGAAATTGACGACGCATTTGGCTCAGCCACAGTGCCTATTTATCAAACTTCTACTTTTTCTTTTAAAAGTGCTGAGGAAGGTGCAAAATGTTTTGCAGGTGAAAGTAACGGTTATATATATACACGTATTGGTAATCCTACTATTGATGCATTAGAACGTCAAATAGCAGTTCTCGAAAATGGATTTGGCGGAATTGCTGTTGGATCAGGAATGGCTGCAGTTAATGTTATTTATCAAACATTATTGGCTTCAGGAGATCACATGATAAGTACTGATGCTGTTTATGGCCCATCCAGAGCCATTATGGAAAACCATTATCCTAAATATGGTGTAGAAAGCACTTATATCAATACTACCGATGCTGCATTGATTGAAAAATCATTTAAACCAAATACCAAAGTTTTGTACATAGAAACTCCGGCTAATCCAACTATGGATATTACAGATATAACTGCTTGTGCTGAATTAGCTCACAAACACGGTGCATTATTGGTAGTTGACAATACATTTTGTAGTCCTTATTTGCAAAATCCATTAGATTTAGGTGCTGATATTGTTTTTCACTCAATGACCAAATTTATCAATGGACATGCTGATATTGTTGCTGGAATTGTAATTGCAAAAGAAGAAAATATTTACAAAAAATTACGTGGCATGATGATTAGTTTGGGTTGTAATATGGATCCTCATCAGGCATATATGGTATTGAGAGGGATTAAGACATTGAGTATACGTATTGACAGAGCCAATGAAAATGCTCAAAAAGTAGCTGTTTTCTTAGAAAATCATCCCAAAGTAGCCTGGATTAAATATCCCGGATTGAAATCACATCCACAATACGAACTGGGTAAACGACAAATGAAAGCTGACGGTTCTATGATTAGTTTTGGTTTGAAAACCGGATTTGAATGTGCTAAAAAACTAATGAACAATGTTCACCTTGCCTTATTAGCTGTTTCATTGGGAGGCGTTGAAACATTGATTCAACATCCTGCATCAATGACTCATGCAAAAGTAAGCAAAGAAAACAAATTAAAAGCCGGAATTACCGATGACTTAATCAGATATGCAGTAGGAATTGAAGATGCCAATGATATTATTGAAGATTTACGTCAAGGTTTAGAAAAAGTATAAAGCAATGCCACATCTTGATAAAACCGGTCCTGAAAGTAAAGGGTCAAAAACCGGAAGGAAACTAGGTTTATGCAAAAAAAATGAATCTGAAAAAGAAAAAATGGGTGAACTTGGCAAAGGTCAAGGGAAACGCAGACATTCAGGAAGTGGCGAAGGGAAAAAGAAACGTTTAAAATATAATAAATAATTTAAAAAAATGAAAATAGCAGTTCCAACAAGAGAGAACGTAGTGGACGATCATTTCGGGCATTGCGAAATGTATTCGATTTTTACAGTTATTGACGGCAAAATTGAGCACTCTGAAATACTTCCATCTCCGGCAGGATGTGGATGCAAATCGAATATCGCTTCTGTTCTCCGTGAAAAAGGTGTTAGCATTATGTTAGCCGGCAATATGGGTGAAGGTGCCATGAATGTATTAAACATGCAGGGTATTGAGGTAGTAAGAGGTTGTTCCGGTGATGCAAGATTAGTTATTGATGCATATATCAAAGGTATTATTACGGATTCAGGTATCGGTTGCAGTCACCATGAAAATGGAAGCGAACATCAATGTAATCACTAAAAGTGACAATTTTAAAAAACTGTTTCAGAATTTGTGAAACAGTTTTTTTTATTTTGATTATTTATTATTTTTTTAATTTTACAAATAATATTAATCCATTTCTATTGCATATTAAAGACCCAGAAGCCTTTTTTAAGAGCCGATTTAATGATTAGAAAATTTAAAAATATTGCTCCTTTACTCCTTTTGTTGGTATTTCTTTTACCTTCAATTGTTAAGTTTGAGCATCGTCATAAAAACCATTTTTTTAAAGTAAAGGCTGAGAAACAATACAATATTTACAATGAAAAATGTAGTATTTGTAGTTTTGAATTTTCAGTTTTTTCCTCAAACCTGTTAAATATTAAATTAGAAAAGGAAAAACATTTAGCAAATTACAGCAATAATTACAGCTTTCAATTTAATTCAACCCATTCAGATTATTCATTTTTATTACGTGGACCTCCGGTATTTACAAATATAATTTAAACCATCCTTTCGGATGTAAATCATTTATTTGTAAAACATTAAATCGTAAAAAAATGAAAAATATATTCATTGCATGCGCTATGATATTGTTGTATCATGGTATAAATGCACAAAACAGTATAACAGGAAAAATTACAGATCAGGACAATTTACCTTTAATTGGAGCAAGCATATTCGTACCGGATATGAATAAAGGGACAGTTTCAAATAGTAATGGAAACTATGAATTATTAAATTTAGCAAATGGAAAAATAAAAATTCAAATTTCGTTTATTGGTTATGCTAATCATATTGAAACCGTTGATTTAAAAGGGAAAAATTTAAACTTAAATATTCAGCTAAAACAAACTGCAATTGAAGCAGAAGAAATCGTTGTTTCGGGTGGTTATAATTCTACCCAGCATGATAACGCGGTAAAAATTGATATTCTCAAACTTAACCCGCTTACAATCAGGAGTACGCCTAATTTTTCAGAAGTACTTACACAGGTTCCGGGTGTTGACATGATTTCTAAAGGAAGCGGAGTTTCAAAACCTGTTATTCGTGGCTTATCTATGAACGACATATTGGTTTTAAATAATGGTGTACGTTATGAAAATTACCAGTATTCGAGCCATCATCCGCTAGGAATTGATGAATTTGGGATTGAAGATGTTGAAATCATAAAAGGTCCGGCTTCTTTACTCTTTGGTTCAGACGCAATTGGGGGTGTTATAAATTTTATTAAAGAAAAACCAGCTCCCGTTGGCAGCATCACAGGCGATTATAATATGCAGCTTTTTTCAAACACGCTTGGGATGACAAATAATTTAGGAATAAAAGGAGCTTCTAAGAAATTTTTTGGAGGATTAAGAATTGGTCAAAAAACGAATGCTGATTTTTTACAAGGAGGTGGTAGTTTTGTTCCAAATTCACGTTTTAACGAAATGTCAATTAAAGCAAATACCGGATATACCGATAAAATAGGAACTTTTAAATTGTATTATGACTTCAATAATCAGAAACTTGGGTTGGTAGAAGACGAAGCTATTGAAGAAATTACCAATAGAGGAAGAGAAAACAAAATCTGGTATCAGCAATTGAATACTCATTTATTTTCTTCGCAAAATAAGCTATATTTAAATAAATTTAAATTGGATATCAACTTAGCTTTTCAGAATACTGAATTGATTCATTTTGGTGAAGTGGATGTATTTGAAATTCAAATGAAACTTGCAACATTAACTTATGAAATGAAACTCCATTTACCATCCAAAGAAAGCTCGGAATATATAATTGGTTTTCAGGGCTTCAATCAAAAAAATACCAACCTGAATAACAGAGAGACTAAGCTTTTGCCAGATGCTTTAACTAATAACTATTCGGCATTCGGTTTATTACAATATACTTTTTTCAGAAAATTAAAATTACAAACCGGTTTTCGTTACGATTTTAAATCAATTACAACAAATGCTATCAGCTTACCAACTGATACGATGACATATCGTGCCCCTCTTGATAAGTATTTTGGTAGTTTTAGCGGTTCGTTGGGTGCAACCTATAATTTTTCTGAAAAACTTTTGTTTAGAGCAAACTTTGCAGCTGCTTACAGGACTCCCAATTTAGCTGAACTTACTTCGAACGGACAGCACGAATTACGTTACGAAATTGGAAATTCTGATCTAATACCAGAAAATGCCTACGAAACAGATTTTAGTATTCATTACCACATAGATAATCTCACCTTTGATATTGCAGGATTTTACAATATTGTAAATAATTATATATTTATTACACCTACAGGAGATACTACAAATTCAGGTATTAATATTTTCGAATACAAACAATCAAATTCTACATTATTTGGTGGAGAAGTGGGTTTACATGTTCATCCAAAACCAATAAAATGGTTGCATTTTGAAACCACATTCGCCATAGTAATTGGCAAACAACAAAATGGTGACTATTTGCCTTTTGTACCTGCTCATAAATTACGTTTTGAATTAAGAGCAGAAAAAGAAAAATTCATATTTTTACAAAAAGCATATTTGTCGTTAAACACTAGTACTGCTTTTAATCAAAACAATGCTGCTCCTGACGAAACAGTAACTAGCGCATATTCTCTTCTTGATTTGAGCATTGGAGGAAATATTAAAATAAAAAATCAATCTGTTTCATTAAGCATAAGTGTAAATAACATACTCGACAAGAAATATATTGATCACTTATCAACATTAAAAGAAGTAAATTTATTTAATCCCGGAAGAAATATTTCTGTAAATTTAAAAATCCCATTTAGGATTAAATAAATTGTTTTATTTCTTTAAAAAGTGAATAAGCATACTCAATACTTATTTTAAGTCAAAAGGATTATCCGGTATTGTTAGTATTCTGCTACACATCTTATAATGTTGACACAGTATATTGACTAAGCCGGGAATTCACTATTTATATTTCATCCAACTTAATGCATTAAGTTGGATGAAATATTAAACTGCAATATACAAAAGAAATCAAGAAATAGTAAACTTTATTATTTCCCCTTTAATTTCTGTTATACCAACAAATTTAATTTTTTTCTATATCTAATTTAATATTTTGAAAATTAACAATATACTTACTAGACTTTCTACTGTCCGAATTTTTATATTGTCTTAAAGTGGTAATAAAGTAAATTATGCCCCAATGATCGATCAATTTAAGCAGCAAGTTAAGATATTTTTTATTGTAATTTCAATTATGGAAAAAACAAATTAAATTATTCGTTTTATATAGAAAATCTAATAAATTTGAAATGTTTTTAATAAACGTGTGATTCTGATTTAATTTCATCTATGTCAATCTTCTTATTGTCGATGGATCGCCATGCATACCAAATATAAGCTAACACAAATGGAACCAATAATGAAACATAACTCATGATTGTCAATGTATAAAAGCTGGATGAGCTATTTTCGATGGTCAATGAACTTTGTAAATCAAATGTTGAAGGATAATAGGCAGTATTACTAAAACCTGCTAACAGAAAAAGTGCAAAAACAGTAAGAATAGTGCCAATACCTGTTAACCATATACCTTTTGTACTACATTTTACAAAACATGCAATTGGTCTTATAATTCCAATCAGAACCATTGCAACTCCTATAACAAAAATAATAGCTACAACAGGCATTGCAATTAAATTGTGTAAATATTTGTAAGGTTCAATATAAACTTCTTTTGATATTGGATTTACAGCAAATCCCTTTGATAATAGCAGCCAGATTGTAAAAATCAGAAAGAAAATCACAAATGGAATCGCATTATAAATTAATTGTTTTTTAACCCGTACCATTATTTCAGTATTATTTACTCTATTCATAAAATAAAGCAAAGCCAATACACGAGCTAAAAAGAAAACAGTCAAGCCTAAAGTTACATTTTGCAGATTCAATGCAGCTTCTAATCCGTAAGCCAGCCCTTTCCATTCTGAAATTACTGGCATTTTATCGCCTATTAATCGGGTTATATTCATTTTGTCAACAGAAAAAGCTGAACCGGTAAAAAATGTTGCAACAGCAGTTCCGATTAAGACTGTACCCAGTAATCCATTGATAAATAAAAGCGTTTCATACGTTCGCTGTCCGAAAAGATTATTTGGTTTAGTCCTGTATTCATAGGATACAGCCTGTACGACAAAAGCAATTAAAATAAGCATCCAAACCCAATAAGCACCACCGAAACTTGTGGAATAAAACAAAGGAAAAGAGGCAAAAAAAGCACCACCAAAAGTAACCAGAGTGGTAAAAGTAAATTCCCATTTCCTGCCTAAAAGATTAACCAAAACCGTTCGCTCATCTTCGGTTTTTCCAAGTGTGTAAATCAATGTTTGCCCACCTTGTACAAACATAAGAAATACTAATATTGCACCCAAAAGTGAAACGATGATCCACCAATATTGTTGCAATGCGATATATGAAAATGTTTCAAACATAATTATATTTTTTAAGAATTAATTATTTCGTTATTTGTAAGATGATCAGCATCATCTGAGCCTGGCCCTTTTTTAATTTGTGAAACCATTATTTTGATTTCAGCAATAAGTAATCCTGTAAAAATTACGAAAAATAGCCAAAAAGTAAATTGAACAGAAGCTGAATTTATTTGTGAAACTGCAGCTATAGTAGGCAAAATATCCTGAATAACCCATGGCTGGCGACCAACTTCTGCAACAACCCACCCTAATTCTGAAGCAATATAAGCCAATGGAATTGTCCATAGTGCGGTATACAAAATAAAGCGTTCCTTTTCAATTTTATCTTTCTTAATTAATAGTAAAACAACCAGAAATAAGGCTAAAAAATGAAATCCCAAGCCAACCATAATCCTGAATGAATAAAATGTTGATGGTACACTTGGAATTAATTCATTCACATCTCTATTTGCATAATATCCATATCCAAAATGAGCATAATTTTCATTGAATCTTGCCAGAGCAGAAGTTGCAATACTATCATTTCCAGTTTTTTTAGCATTTTTATATTCAGCAAGTGACTGTATTGAAATTTTCCCTTTTTCACTGCGTTCTTTGTAGGATAATATATGATGTTCTGTATTACCTTTAACTAAATCATGAATACCAGGTACATAAGCATTGGGATCTAAAAATGCCATGTAGGAGAGCATATTTGGAATTTCCAGTTTAAATACAAAATCTTGTTCTTTAGGATCAGTTTCGGTTTTATTTTTTTGCAAAAAACCAACGGCAACTAAAGGCGCATTTTGTTGTCCGTTATAAAGATTTTCCATTGCAGCAAATTTCATGGGTTGAAATTTAGCCATGTTACGGGCAGAGCCATCGCCTGTTACGATTGTTAGAAATGATGCAGCAATACCAAAAATTGCTGCCACTTTCATACTTTTTTTTGCAAAGGTTTTCTCTCTGTTTTTTAACAGATACCATGCACTTACACCTATTACAAATACTGCAGCCAATACATAAGCTGATAAAGCAGTGTGTAAAAATTTATTAATTGCTACAGGAGAAAATAAAACGTCCCAAAAATTAAGCATTTCATTTCGTGCAGTATCAGGATTAAATTTCATTCCAGCCGGATTTTGCATCCATGCATTAGCGACTAAAATCCATAAAGCTGAAAGATTTGAACCAATGGCAACCAACCATGTTGAAACTAAATGAAATTTTTTACTTACCTTATTCCATCCAAAAAACATAACTGCAATAAAGGTGCTTTCCATAAAAAATGCCATAATACCTTCAATTGCTAATGGTGCACCAAAAATATCACCAACAAACCATGAATAATTTGACCAGTTTGTGCCAAATTCAAATTCAAGGATGATTCCTGTTGCTACCCCAATAGCAAAATTAATTCCGAAAAGTGTCATCCAGAATTTGGTTATTCGCTTCCATTCAGGATTCCCAGTACGGACATACTGGGTTTCCATAAAAGCAATAATAAAAGAAAGCCCAAGGGTTAAAGGTACAAACAACCAATGATACATGGCTGTAAGTGCAAATTGAGCCCTTGACCAATCAACGAGTGAAAAATCTACCTGTTCCATACTTTAATAATTAAAATTTATTTTGTTAATTGTTTAATTACATAATTACTCCGTTCATCATCAGTTTTGAAATTTGATTTCAAAAAATTAGGAAAAAAAAATAATTTTAAAATTAA
>CAIUKU010000002.1 GCA_903899825.1 uncultured Bacteroidales bacterium
ACACCCAATCTGAAGATTGAGTGTTATTTTATTACAGATTAAATGAAACAATACAGAAATTAATAAAACAGACTTTTTTTTTAATTCATAATTAAATTCCTGTCTTTATCATATTTAATTGTATAAGTAAAGCTTACTACTTTGCTTTCTTTAGGTTTTATTTTTAATTGCCAGTTAAGCATACCCGTATTTTCATTGTAATTTCCTGTGAAGTTTTCTGATTCAAAACTTACTTTGATGTCTTTGTCATTACTTAATGGAATCTGGTCTTCTAAGTTTATATCAATTGTTGAATTCTTATTGTTTCTTATGGTAACTTCCATAGAAATGGTTTTTACCCGTGAGCTTCCTATAATTTGTTCTTTTTCTTTATCTTTCAGTTTTTTACGTTGAATAGCAATTCCTTTATCCCTGCCTAATGAGAGTTCTAACGTATCAGCAATAATATTAGGATCTATGGTTGTTTCTCCGACAAAGGCATTTTCAAAATAGATATTGGCTTTGGCAGGTAATAAATTCAACTCTTCCCAGGATGTCAGTTTTGCTATCAGGAAAGCATCTTTATCAATTTTTGGTGCTGCAAAATAATTATAGGACGTAGCAATATTGTCATGTTTTTGCACAAAAACCAGATGATATTTTCCATCGCTTGGAATGGTATAGGGTAGATCTATGCTATATTCAAAAGCTGTTAAGTTTTGGGTTTCTGAAGTGTAATCTGATGCCAGTTGGGCAGAAGGTAATTTTTTAACATCATAATCCATAGAACTTACACTTATATCCTCACGGGAGACTGAAGCAGGTGCACTTCCCCCTCTAAGATTGGAAGAGTATACATTTACCGGCATGTAATAGTTCAGATACCAGGCTGCAAGATAGGGTTTGGTGTTGTTTTTATTGGGGTTATTGGTTGAAAGTTTTAATTTAATATTATTCCATTCTTCACCGGTATTCTGGTATACATTGGCTTTAAAACTTAGCTCAACCGGAGCATTAATATCATTCACACGTATGTCGTAAGCAGGTGTCCATCCGGCATTAGAACAGGTATAGGAAATGGATAAACTGCCGCTAACTGCTTCTTTCGCAGATACGGTAACAATAACCTGATAAACCGGTGCAGTGGAGCTTGTTTTCTCACTAATTATTCTTTCCTTATAAGCTATCAATTCATTATATCTGTTTTGAAGTTGTGTTTTTCTTAATATTACTTTGCTTTCTTCACGTCTGATTTTTTGAAGTTCAGCATTAATAAGACTCATTTTTGAATTGTAAAACTCCATGGCATCTTTTAATATGGGTAAAGAGTCACTTTTGCCACCACCACGCATTACGGGATTGTTGGCTAACATTTCTTTTTGCTTGATGAATAGTTCTTTACGGTCTTTGATTACATCGTAGTCAAAATTTATTTCGTTAAGACTATCCTGTGAAGCTTCGATTTTATGTTGTAAAGCAGCAGGAATTAATATTTCAGGATTTTCTGGTGGTTCTGGGTATTGAATGTTGTGGCGTGAATCAAGAATAATGAAATTTCCTTTTCCTGAAGGTTGAATGCTGGAAACATTGGTATAAGGTGAAATCCCTTCGAAAACCAATTCGCTGACGCCGGCTTGTAAATTAATACCTGCTGTTCGGATAATCTGAGCACCATTGGTAAATAGGGTTACTTCTTTTACTGACGATTTTAATGCTTTTTGCGTCTGAGCAAATACAAAATGCTGGAAAATTAACATAAGTAGGAGGATGCTGATCTTTTTCATAATTTATGGAATGATGAATGAATAAATAAAATGCTTGAACAAAAGC
>CAIUKU010000003.1 GCA_903899825.1 uncultured Bacteroidales bacterium
AGGTTTATGTTACTATGTATTTAGTAATGTCGCAAAAAGGTATTTATTTGATACCTGCTCAAACAGTGATATTGAGTTGAATACACTGCATTATAATCATTCATTCCAGCCGAAGATTACGGCAATTTATTAAAATACTTTTTAATACATAAATTAATTTTTGTAATTTTATGAAAAAAATAAAGATAATAATAATGATGGCAGTTATGATAATTACTGCAAATACCTTCGGGCAAAATCCCGTGATAGTGGGAAACAACAATGATTGCAATGCTAGCATTTTGTATAGTATACAAACTCCGGTAGCAGGAACGACATATTACTGGACCTTAAGTTATCCGGGTTCAGCTTCCGGTTATATTGTCGACCCTAACGGGGAAAATATAGTTGTAAACTGGTATCAAAATCAAACTGCATGCGATTTTAGTACATTAAGCGTTACAGCAACTGATGCAAACAATGTTGTCACTACTGCAACAATGGACGTTTATCCTTGTTGTAATGATTGGGCAAATTTTGTATTTAATAATTTTGAAACTAATCAGGATTTATTTTTAAGCTATTGTACCGTAAGAATTAATGGTGATTTCATTATGAAGCACAATGTAACTTTTAATAATGCAATTGTAATTGTTTCTCCCAACTCTAAAATCAAATTGCAGGAAGAAAACATTTCATTAATAGTAGATGCTTCTACCATTGGTAACCCAGGTTGTTGTCCTGATATGTGGGATGGTATTTATACCAACAAGCTAACTCAAACAGTTAATATTATCAATAGCTCTATCATTAAAAATGCACAAAATGCATTGTTTGTTTTTGGGGGAGGTACTTTCTTAGTAGATAATGCAACTTTTAAAGATAACTATAAAAACATCTACGTTTATAATGGAACACCTACATTTATTAATTACCCCGGTATCATCAGGAAAACTACCTTTTTAGGGAACAGCAGTTTAGCAAATCATCCGTATCAGGGCTTACAAACTTATAGCGGTGTGGAAGTTTTCAGAACCAACGCACTTACTATAGGAGACGAAGCGGAATATAATTGTGTAAATCATTTCGAAAATCTTTTTTGTGGTATCAAAACAGAACAATCATATATAAATGTTTACAATAATCTTTTTTCAAACATAAATGCAGTTACCACAGCACCCGGTAGCAATCCCATGCAAATATACAACTCTACTGCAATATTTTGTACAGGAACAAATGGCGAAACCTGCTGGGGTGCTAATATTGGAGGAAGTTATTATAAAAGTAATTTATTTGAAGGCTGCTACAATGGTATTTATACTTTCAACCAACTTTTAATGGTTGATAACAATCTTTTTTATACAACCAATGCCAGTGTTTTTGGTAAAGATTTGTTCGATAATTCTTATGTTGCTAATAATACGATCGCTGGTACAATTGGAGGGTTTACACGAACCGGTATTACAATTGCAAATATACAACCTCGCGATTGCAAATACACTATAAATGACAATAGTATTAATTCCATAAATAAAGGGATAATGCTTATCAATGCAAACAGCAATAAAAAAAATTCCACTTTTGTAAGCGTATTTAACAATACCGTTTTTTTAGATTGGTATTCACAACCAGAAGGCGACAAACCAAATTCTGCAATTAAAATTGCAAATTGTTACAATATCTTCGTTGGGTCGAATAACTTATCTATAGGTAATCTATTTACACCACCACTTACTGAAAATTTGTATTATGGTATTGATATTGCGCAAACCCGCAATGCATTAATTTTAAACAATCCATTTATCAGCAAATTTGGTGCAGGTATCAATGTTTACGGAGATTGTAACCTTACACAATTCTTTTGTAATAAACTGGATAATTGCTTTTTTGGCTTTTTGTTTAACAGTCAAGCCACAATTTCTTCGCAAGGCTTTACGTTAAACGGTACTGTAAATACTGACAACGAATGGATAGGTAATTATTCATATGGAAATACTTACCGTAGATTATGGGCGTATAATCATTCTTTAAATGGTAATACCAGATGGTATGTGCGGGATCCGCCACCATATACCTACCAATTATTAAACATTTCTTCTAATCCAACAAATGGATTTATTACCCAGGCTATTCCCACAACATATTATGAATGTTTTGCACTCGATAATTCAATGGCTCCACCTATCACCACTACGCAAAGAGAAGAATTATACGGAAAAATTGTAAGAGATTCAAACAATTATACTCAGCTGGAAGAACAATACAAAACCTATGATAAAACAGCCCTTTACCGTGCAATACAGCAGGACAGCAGTATTCTAAACCTGGGAGATACTGCCGATGTCATGTATCAGCAGTTTTATACCACAGAAAAAAACAGCAACATTGGCATGGTGCAGGAAATAGAAACACTGATTAAACAAGGGAACGATAGCCTGGCTGGTGTAAAAACGGCCAGCATGCTGGATCAAAAACAAATAGACTATTTCCGTAAACTTGTCAACGGTATCTACCTGGAAACTTATGCCATCGGTATTTACGATTTAAGTGCTGAACAAATTGAGCAACTCCTGCCCATTGCAACGAACTATACACCCTGGGAAGGCGGAGATGCGGTATATATTGCCCGTCTGATGCTGAATCTGGATGAAAATAGCATAAATGCAGACTATGCAAAGTCACCTCAAAAACAACTGCCTAATGCAACTGCTTTAACGGCTAAACTTTATCCTAACCCGGCAAAAGATGAAGTAATGATTGAGTTTAACTATGCAATAAAAGGCAGTGGAGTAATAGAAATATATGGATTTGAAGGTAATATCGTGCAAAGTTCTCAATTGAGTGCAAACACAAATTTTATTGCTTTATCTATTAAATCATTGCAAAATGGAGTTTATTTTTATAGGATTATAGCCCAAAACGAAATAATTACGAAAGACAAACTAATAATAATTAAATAAAAACCATAAAGAGTAGGAAGTTAATCACTTCCTGCTCTTTTAATTATTTTTGAAATGAAGTATAAATTGATTTATCTTTTCATTTTATTATCCATTGAGTATAATGTTTTTTCTCAAAATATTATAAGTAATAACCTTGTGCCTAATCCTGGTTTTGAGGAATTTTCATCTTGTCCATATACATTTAGTCAAATAAAATTAGCTATACCCTGGGATGATACGAGGGGTGGTAATATTGGTTCAACAGATTATATTAATATATGTTCCAGTTATACTTATATTCAATACATTCTATTTAAAAATCTTCCTTATAAAGGAAACGCTTGTGCAGGCTTGCATCCTTATGGGAATAATAATATTGGCTTATTCACTAATTACAGAGAATATATTGAAGTAAAACTGAAGCAAAAATTAATTAAAAACAAACATTATTGCTGTAAATTTTTTACGGTCTTATCAACTTATGGTGCCATAGCAACTGAAAATATAGGTATATTAATTACAAAAACTTATGTTAATTCCTTTAATCCATTAGCACAAGGAGAAATGCTCATAGATTCTGTTCCTCAAATAATAAATAAAAATGGGATTATAACAGATTCAATAAATTGGACAAAAATTTCAGGTATATTTCAGTCAAATGGAGATGAACAATATATTACAATTGGTAATTTTGAAAATGACAATAATACAAATTGGATTCCAATTAAATTTGAAGCAGATGCTGCCTACTACTTAATCGACGATATCTCAGTTTGTGAATGCAGTTTCGACATCAACTTAGGAACCGATGCAAAACTATGTGAGGGAGACAAGATTATACTAAACCCCGATTTACCCAATGCCAGCTATACCTGGCAGGACAGCAGCCATGCGGCCACTTACGAGGTAAGACAGCCAGGCACTTACTGGGTAAGGGCTTACGTGGCAGAATATGGTATTACAACTTCCGATACCATTGTAATAAGTGCAGAAGATGAAAATATTTGCAATCCACCCTTAATAATACCTAACTTTATCACTCCCAATGGTGATGGCAACAACGATGATTTCAGTATTGGAAATGCCGCTAACTACGAACTCAGTCTGCAAATATTTAACCGCTGGGGCAATATGATTAACCAAAATACCAGCTACCAAAATGATTTCAACTGCAAAACATGTGCAGAAGGAGTGTATTACTACCTTCTAATTGCAAAAAACAAACGAAACGGGAGTGTGAAGGAGTATAAGGGAAGCGTGACGGTACTCAAGTAAAAAAGGATAATGGTTAAAGTAGAAAGTATAAAGTAAAAAGTATAAAGTAAAAAGGATAAAGGTTAAAGTAGAAAGTATAAAGTAAAAAGTATAAAGTAAAAAGGATATAGTAAAAGCATAAAGCTCAGCATCCCCAAACTTCCAACTTCGATCTTCGATCTTCCATCTCACAACTTAACACTTAAAACTTTTTCACTTAAAACTTCCCCGATATCACAAAAATCCCACAAAAATCTCACTTTTTTTAAAAATTAGTTTGCTTATTATCAGTGATATAAAAAATTAATTTTCACCGATGTCACAAAAATCTCACAAAAATCTCACGAAAATCACACAAAAATGCTATTAAAATCACACAAAATTTGCTTTCAAAAATCAGCAGTTTACATTTGATGAGGTTTTAAATGATACCTCTAAAATGATGAGAAAAGCCCGGTAATAAAGCAGAAATCATTTTAACTTAAAACTTAAAAACTTAACACTTAACACTTTTTTACTTAAAACTTTTACGATGTCACAAAAATCCCACAAAAATCTCACAAAAATGACAACTTATATATCTTATTATCAACAATCTAAAAATCTAAACTTTTTCGATGTCACTTTAATGTCACTTAAATGTCACAAAACTTGCATTTCGTGATTTGGCGATTTATCTTTGTCGTCTCAGTTTTTTATTTCTCAGTTTATTTAAAAAAAAACTGCAGCCGTTCTTTATTTATCTAAAAAACTATCTTTACTTTTAACCAAAAGCAGCTTATTTTCACATTCTTGTATAAATACTGAATTTATTTACAATCCCTTTCACCACCATCCCTAAAAAAGCTGCTCACTAACTAAACTTATTTATCATTTTTATCATTGGAATCGCATCATCCTATTTAATTATCTGTCATTTCCCATGGATAACTATCCCATATTTGACCTGAAAATATATGGAAAACGCGATTGCTTCAAAATATAATGCCTTTGGCATCAAGCTGATCAATTATATTAATTAAAAATTAAAAGACTTAAAAATGAAAAATGTATTTTTAGCATGCCTGCTGTTTTTATGCATCCCTATGTTGCTAAACGGACAGGATAGCACAAAACAGGATGTTTCAAAAAAGCTTTCCATAAAGGATACCACCAACAAGAATGACAGCCTTACGATACCGGCAAAAGCCTTTGTAAAAGCTATAAAGAATACTGATAAACAGGCTATTCAGGTTGCCAAATACGGTACTAAAATCCTTGTTCAGGTCGAAAACCTGAAAGAACTCTTGGGGAAAGACTGGAAAAACGAGGATACCCTGATATTGTTTATTAATGGACAGCCCATGTCCGATTTAATAGCAAATACGATAAATCTTGATGATCAATGCCTCAGTTTTTATTTGAACCGAAAGTCAGTTTCCCTCGGAAAACTTAAAATGAATTTCAGCTGTATCAGTGATACTTTGCCTGTATCGGTAAGTGTAGGGAAAATTGGAGGCACTGCTGTGGAAACCCTTGTAAAGTCCAGTGATTTTTACCTTAGTTATGTAGGAAAATATTTTGTTCATATATCTCTTCTCAGTGTATTGATTTTTGTCGCCTGCTTTTATATTCTGATGCGCAAATCGAACATGCTCAGAGGCGGAACAGACGGAACACCCTATAGCCTGGCACAGACCCAGCTGGCTTTCTGGACGCTGATCGTTTCCATTTCCTATCTCTATATTTATGCCACCACCCAAAACATACCGGATATACCCGAAAAAGTGCTGTGGTTGCTGGGCATCAGCATCACCACCACCGGCGGTGCAAAAATCATCGACAACAATAAGGTAGCCGGACAATTCAAATACCCTGCCTCCAAGGGATTTTGGGTGGATATCTTTTCGGATAATTTTGGCATCAATATTCACAGGTTTCAGATGGTGTTATGGACCCTCATCATGGGGCTGCTCTTTGTAATCAGCGTCATACAAGACCAGAAGATGATAGAATTCAGCGAACAACTGCTGTTGCTGATGGGCATCAGTTCAGGCGCTTATTTGGGATTGAAGATACCCGAAAACAACAAGCCGGCATTAAAAGAAAATACTGCAAATCCAACAGCAGCGAGTCCAGCAGCAGTCAGCCCAACACCGGCAAATCCTACGCCAGATAATACACTTCCGCCTCAATAAAAAAACGGGAAATACTATCAGCGTTCAACCTATACAGCGGAAGCCGAAAAGCTGGGAGAGAGTAGGCGAAATTAAAAATAAAAATATGGTAAAAAAATGAAATACATCAAATCTATCAATGAGTATTTTAAATAATTAAGTCTAATTTATCTTAATTTATTTGTAATACCGAATTTTAAAAAAAGAAGTAAATAAAATTAATTATTAAATCATAAAGTTATGGCAGTTTTTAGATATAATAAAACAGTAAATATAAGTAAAGATGATGATGTTTATTTAAACATTGTACACCCATCAAAAGGAACAGCATCATACACATTAGTTGATATTCCTGGTGATGGCGATATGGAAACGACAAATGAAGCAAAACTATACCTTGGGAAAGGAAAAGATTTATTAGTTGAAAGAACAGTAGTTTATTCAAAAGTAGTTAATATGGATGAAAATAATTTAGAAGTTAAAATAAACTTTCTTATTAACAATAATGATATTGAAACTCATACTAATCCCAAAAGTATAGATCCTAGTCCACAAATAAAAATGAATATTATATTTAATGAGATATGAAAACAATGAAGTATTTTTTTCTATTATTATTAATAGGTTGTCAGGCAGTTACAGCTCAAGTTAATATTAATCAGATAAAGGCACCTTCCTCTCCTTCATCATTAATAATAGATAATCAGGTTGGATCTGTCAACAGACCAAAATCATGGAGTGCTTTAGAAGCAAGTTTATTTTCAAATTTTTTAAATCAGCAGGGTAGTTTAAATATCCCGGAAAATTTCTCACTTGAATTCTCTCCTTACTGGGCACAAAATAATCTTAAAATATCAAATGAAGATTTTTTAGTTCCTAATGTAGGTAATTCATTCTTGCAAAATTTATCATTTTCGATATCCTCCTCTCAGAATTTTATTTTGAATGATTCTGTAAAAAGTAATGCTCTTGGACTTGGAATTCGGACAATGATATGGCAAGGAACAAAAACTGAAAAAGATTTGGTTTTGACTTTATATAAAGATATCTTATATGACTTAAAGGTTTCAGTAAAGATTTATAAAATTGCTGATAATTTAAAATGTTCTGATTGTGATGTAGATAAATTGATAAATCATTTAATTGATGAGATAGAGAAAGAACAAAAAAATATATTCAGTATTAAATTACCAGATAAGGTTATTAAAAGGTTAATAAAAGAACTTAAAATCTATCTAAAAGAGAGAATTAAAAGCAAAGACCATTTTGCTGATTCAGTAGAAAGTGTATTTGATGAATTTTCAAAAATAGATAAGAAAGTTAAAGATATTAATTTATATATTACTGACAGGAAAGGGTTTAAATTAGAGATAGCAAGTGCTTTAGCTTTAGACTTTCCTACTAATGAAACCGATTATTCAGTTGTTCCTAAAATTGGATTGTGGCTTACACCTTCTTATCAGCCGTTTAATAAACAATGGATTGAATTTATAGGAGTTTTTCGTTATTTTAAATACAATTTAGGATTTTACGAAAAATATTTTCCTAAACAAGATGTGTATGACCAATCATTTGATTATGGTGGTAAAATTGCATTAAAATGGAAAAAGTATACATTAGAATTTGAAGGTGTTGGAAGATCTAGTAAAACTATTTTATCTAAAGAAACTGATCAAAATGGTATTACGATAACTAAATCAAAAATGAATAGCGATTTTCAATATGTTTTAAACTTTAACTACCAAATTAGCGAAAATATAATTTTGTCATACAATTTTGGGAAGCAATTTGAACCTATGTTAAACTATAAAGGGAATTTAATTTCATTATTATCATTAAATTTTGCATTGAATTCCCCAAAAAGTAAAGTTATCGAGTAACAATTCAAATAAATATTAAACCCAAACAGCGGACGCCGAAAAGCTATAACAGAGTAAGCAAAATAAACCCATATTGGAAAAGCAAGAAAATGCAATCGTTAAATGACTGAAAAGATGAAATATAAAAGCATACTCCTCTTGATTTTCAGTAGATTTCGAATGCAGTTATTAACCTCCCGCGGGGACAGTCAGGCAGCCCGCGGGCAGGTTTTTGCTCCGCTTAAGCCCTTTTTAACTTCGGCTTCGCAGTTCTTACCTCCGTTCTGGCAGTTCTTACCTCCGTTCTGGCAGTTCATAACTTCGATGCAGCAGTTGTATAACTCCGGTCTTGAAGTTCTTAAGTCCGTTGTCGCAGTTCTTTACTCAATGAATGCAGCTCTGAACTGCAAGCACGCACTTCATCAACTCCGATGGAGCAGTTTCGAACTCCGACATCGCAGTTCCGAAGTACAGCACCGCAGTTCCGAAGCGCGGTAAGAGCGTTTTTTAGAGAAAAAGGGAAAAGGAAAAAGGATAAAGTAAAAAGTAAAAAGTAAAAAGGATAAAGTAGTGAAAAGATGCATTTCATCTACGAAATATAAAAGAGAATGATCATTGAGAAAATATAATCTATTGAAAAAAACTTAAAATGAAAAATCAGAACACTGATGAAACGGATTTAAAAATCTGTGATTATCTGCGTTTCCTGAAAGGGATCCGCGTTATCCGCGTTCCAAAAAACAAATCAGGACAATTTTCTTATAATAATATTAAAAACAAACAAAACCCAATCCTATGTCAACAATTACATTTACCTCCGCCCATTTAAAAAAGCTATTGCAGCTTAATTTTTATAATTTTTCCGAAAACAAATTCATGGTTTTCGGCATCCGGGGCGCCTTGCCTGCCGGACTTGAATTCAGCATTCTGAAAGAAGCCCATACCATTGAAGCTTCAGAACCTAACTACCTGACCCCTCACTGTTGCATCGGCATCTGGAATCCCACCGATGGCAAAATAGCCCTCTTCCCCGGAAGCACGGTGCCCAACCTCAAATACATCAAAAAACAGCAGCAGGGACTGGCCAGGGCCAATTGCATGATGTCGGGTTATTACAGTTATTACGAAAAAGGCTTCCATTATCCCCGGCCCGAAAGCGCCCACAAAGCCCTGCGGCTGGCGACCAATATTGCCCTGAGGCGTTCCACCGATGACCTCAATTACAGCAATACCGATCCCGTTGAAGTGGGCAATCCTTCCGACAACATCCATGCTGCTTATTGCAACGAAATCAACGGAGGTTACAGCAGTGCCGGTTGCCAGGTGATTGTGGGTCAGCCTAAATGCGCCGCCAGGGGCACTAACAGCGAAAATACCGCCTACTGGAAAAGCTTTTATGATATCATCTACGGACAAGCAGATCAACTCAAATTCGACTATGCCCTCTTCCGCTTTGCCGATGCAGAAGCCGTCGCCCTCTACAGTGCCCATCCCATGCAGACCCGGCTCCGCTTTGGTTCCAAAGGAAATACTGTAACTTCACTGCAGCAGAAACTCACAGCCGCAGGATATTACCACACCAGTATTGACGGGGATTTCGGCAGAAATACCCTCAGGGCAGTACTCGAATACCAGACTGCCAAATTTGGCCTTGCCGAAGCCGATGGAGTCGTGGGCAATAAAACCGGGGGAGGCTTGGGATTGGTGTTACCTATGATATAGAAATTATTTTTTATATTATAATTAAATAAGCATTTGAAATAAAATGAGTTTAAATAAAAAACAATAATGGAGTAAAAAAAAATCCTCTGTCATTCCGATCTTAGAGAGGAATCTCTTTAAACTATCACAACAGATTTACATGTCATTGTTAGCGAAGCGAGGAATCTCATTGAGTTATCAAACCATTGAAAACATATTTTCCGACTTTTAGAATAGAAAAACAACCGGAACAAACTTAGAAACCTCCAAAAGGGCAGTAGAATTAGATATTGAGGAAGATTTATACAATAAATTTTATTTCCAAAACCAAAGAATGATTATTTTTGTCGTAAAATAAGCCATCATTGAAAAGAAATACTATAATTACACTTTTATGTATAATACTGGGAATACAAAACGTATTTCCTGCATCTCAGATTGAGATCAGTCTGCTGACATGTTCTGGTAGAAAAGTAGCCAGCGAAGCCTGGGGTTCCGGTTCCGCTTATCGGCTTTTTCAGCCGATTAGCGGATAAAAAAAGAGGCAAATTATCTGTTAAGCGGAGGCAAAGCTGGAATACCCGCTAAGCAATAAAAGATTAGCTAAGCGGAAGCGGAGCGGAACTGGATTAAAAATGAAAACGTATGAATTTCAAAGAGAATTATACCTATCACGTTTATAACAGAAGCAATGAACAAGTTTTCTATACCAGAGAAAATTATCTGTTTTTTATTCAAAAAATAAGAAATCATATTTTGCCTTATGCCGATATTCTGGCTTATTGTTTAATGCCCAATCATTTTCACCTGCTTATCAATGCAAAAAAAGAAGCAGAAGAATTTGTAAATACAAAGAACATGATATATACCCAAGCATTGGCTAAATCGATCGGGCTCATGTTAAGTTCTTACACCCAGGCAATAAATAAGCAACAAAAGCGAAAAGGCTCTTTATTTGCACATCAAACAAAAGCGAAACAATTAAATTTCAGAAAAGGAGAATACGCTTTCAATTGTTTCTTTTACATTCATCAGAATCCATTGGTTGCTGGTTTGGTAAAAAAGATTGAAGATTGGGAGTTTTCTTCTTTTCTTGACTATATCGGAGAAAGAAAAGGAAGCTTAATAAACAAAGACCTTGCTTTTGAAATAGTAAAATTTGACAAAGAAAATATTTACAATCAAGCTTATATCACTTTAAAACAAGAATCTATTATAGATTTATACGAAAAAGAACCAACTTTACTATTATAAGCAGCTGATTTGGCAGATTCGGATAAAAAAAAGGAAATAACCGCTAAGCGGAGGCAAACTACCCGTTAAGCGATAAAAAATAGCTAAGCTTAATATACACGTATTGCTAATCGGATGAAAAAGTCGATAAGCGGAAAAAATGGAGGTAACTTATCCTCTAAGCGAAAAGGAGTCGCAAAGCAGAGGCAATAAGCTATCCGTAAATACAGAAACATTTCCATATTTATACAATAAATTTTATTTCCAAAACCAAAGAATGTTTAAATTTGTCGTGAAAAATAAGCAATCATTGAAAAGAAATACCATAATTACACTTTTATGCCTGATACTGGGAATACAAAACGCATTTCCTGCACCTCAGCTTGAGATCAGTCTGCTGACATGTTCGGGCGGAAATGTAGCCTACGAAGCATGGGGCCATAGTGCACTGAGGGTAATAGATCATCATCAGCAAACAGATATCTGCTATAATTTCGGCATCTTTGATTTTAACACCCCCCATTTCTATGAGAAATTCATACAGGGCAAGCTGAAATACCAGCTGGGGCTGGAGTATACCTCAGATTTTCTACAGAGCTATCAGCACGAGGGCAGGCAGGTTACAGAACAAAAGCTTAATCTGCCGGACAGCACGGCTGCTCGCATTTTGGCCAGGCTGGAATATTTATACCAGCCGGCTCAGCGGTATTATGAATATCATTTTATCGGCAAAAACTGTACCACCGAACTGAGGGATGTGCTCTTCGGAAATATCCCTACAGATTTCATCAATAAAGCAACAGATAAAACATACAGAACGCAGCTGTCGGAGTTTCTTACAGCAGAACCCTGGACTAAATTCGGGATGAATTTAATCATGGGCATCTCTGTGGACCGTAAACCGGATCTATACAACAGTCTCTTCTTACCTGCCTATCTTTACGAAGGCATCAAAGCAATCAACGTAAACGGGAAAAAACTGGTAGCAGCAGAAAAAATACTTACGTTGAAACAGCAAACCAATTCAGCTTCCTCGTTTTTACTGCATCCGGTAGTTGTATTTTCGTTGCTGCTGATCATTGCCCTCTTGCTGAGATCCTCTCAAACATTCAGCGGCATCCTTTTCTTTTTAATTGGTATAACGGGCTTGTTTATACTAACGGTTTCCCTATTTACAGAGCATCAGGAGCTGAAAAATAATTTTAATCTGTTGTGGTGCAATCCGCTTTATTTGCTTGCCTGCTTTTTTGTTTTTAAAAAGTCAGCTGTAAAACTAAAAAAATATCTTTGCATTTTGCTATTGCTATGTATGGCAGTTATGGTTGTGATCTGGATAGCGGGTATACAGCATTTCGAATATGGATTTTTGCCGATTGTTGGGATGTTGGTGGTTTCTATACCTCACCTAAATCCTCTCCAAAGGAGAGGGCTTAAAACCAACCCCACCTAGCCTCCCCTAAAAGTAAGGAACTCTTACAGTGGATATTTTAAACAAATCATTATTATTTTGAATCAAAAAAATCTGAGAAATGTTTTTTCTCTGTGGTTCTCTGTGTAGTCTCAGTGGTTCTCTGTGTTATATTTTTTAATTACAGAGTAAGTCACGGAATTGAACTGAATTTTATGAAGAGAATCGTAATAAGTCTTGACAATGCGACCCACCTAGCCTCCCCTAAAAAGGAAGGAATTCTGACAGAGTTACTTTAAACTATTTATTTTTAAATCAAAAAAAATCAGAATGGATTGACTGTAGAATGAAATGTACAGCACTTCCGAAGTCACAAGGAATATACTATGAAATTAAGGTTTGTTTTGTGAAGGCTTGGGGCGCGGAAGATATTCAAGACGGATTTATTTTCAAATAAATTAATAGCAGAATGCAGAATGATGATATTTGTCAATAAATATTTTTAAATTTGTACCCGGATACTACTCATTTTACTGATTAATCCGGGAATTAAATTTATATCCATTGAAACCATGAAGAAGATTTTATTTTTACTAATGATATTTGCCTGTATGCAGCTGTCTGCACAACAGAATAAGCTCATAGTAACTGACAAAATGCACAGAAATTCTATTGATACAGAGATGAATACTTTTCTGGAGGAAATAAATTCCGACAGCATCAAAGCTACGATACAGTGGTTGCAAAACTATGGTACAAGGTTTTTGAAGGATACCAACCACAGAAGTATTGCGGTCTGGCTGCAGCAGAAATTTATTTCCATTGGCTATCAAAATACCGTATTGGATTCATTTTTACACATTACGCAGTTTAATAATCCGGGATTTTATACAGAAGATACTACCTGGCAGTACAATGTTATTGCTACATTAGAGGGAAGTGTATATCCTGACAGTATTTGTATAGCCGGCGGGCATTATGATTCCATGTCCGACAGCGCTTATTATGGCAAAGCTGCTCCAGGTGCGGATGACGATGCATCAGGCGTAGCGGCAGCTATAGAAGTTGCAAGGGTTTTCAAAAAAATAAATTTGCGGCCTGCACTTACGATAAAGTTCATTGCATTTGCGGCAGAAGAATTTATGGGCTTTACACGCAGCGGGGCAGCTTATTATGCCGCCAGAGCAGATTCACTGGGTGAGAAAATAAAGTTTTTTGCAAATAACGATATGATAGCGTATGAACCTTCAGCTAATAACTGGCATGCCGATTTTTATTGTTTTATCGGTATGGACTGGATGAAAAATATGGCAGTAAGCGCCTGCACGAAATATACCGACATCATTCCAAACATCATCAATCAGAATTGCCCGGGAGACGCTTTCCCTTTTTTTGAAAGGGGATTTCAAACCCTGCATTTTTTTGAAGATATTTTCAATCCTTATTATCATACCCGCAATGATGTGGTTGAAAAATTAAACATGCCCTATTGTGCCGAAATGACTAAAA
This sequence comes from uncultured Bacteroidales bacterium, assembly GCA_903899825.1. Classification (GTDB taxonomy): domain Bacteria; phylum Bacteroidota; class Bacteroidia; order Bacteroidales; family JACABE01; genus JACABE01. The sequence goes on from CAIUKU010000003.1 coordinate 14,042, forward strand.
TTACCATGGCCATGCTTATTGGCGAAGCGCATGCAGTGGTAGGCATCAACGAACCCATCGCTGATTTGTATTCTTCGTTGAATATTTATCCGAATCCTGCAAGCAACAGCATGTATATTCAGAATTCCCTTCAGGAGGAAGTAAAAATGCAGATTATGAATACGATTGGTGAAGTTATTTTGCAAAAAGTATTGACTAAGGGAGTAAACGAGACAAACCTTCGTTCTTTTAAAAGTGGTATCTATCTCATTCAGTTTACGGCAGATGAAGGCGTATTTCAACAAAAACTGATCATCAGGGCAAATAGAAATTAAAAATTATAACAACTTCTCAGTATCATTTCCGAGCATAATAGAGAAAAAGGGTATTTGTTCTTTTTTTAATTTATTAGATTATCTGATTATTTTAAAAGTTTTTCCGCTTGCGTACCTTTTAATTTTTTTACGATTCTCAGCCTTCTCTTTGCGATACTCCACTATAAAAATTTATATAGCGCAGCGCATTGCTGATTTTTAAAGCATTGAAGCGTAAAAAAAGTCAGGCGAAAGCCTCCCCTTCGGGGAGAGCCTGTCCCGATACTTCGGGATTTGGTGGCGCTATTGTTCTACTGTTCCATTTTCAATGCTTCTGCATCCACATCCGTTGCGGTTTCAAATTTATTTTTCCCGATTTTTTTGGTAGTAATATATTTCTCAAGGCTTAACAACAAGGAAGGCAATAAAAACAAATTACTGATAATGCCCAACAGCAATGTAAAAGAAATCAGCAATCCCATTGCCTGGGTTCCGCCAAAAGTGGAAAGCATAAAAATTGAAAAACCCAGACATAGCACTACCGAAGAATATATCATGCTATAGCCAGCTTCTCCCAGGGCATACAAAACGGATTCCTTAATATTTCCCTTGTTTAGCCTGAGTTCAAACCGATACCTCGACAGGAATTGTATGGTATTATCGGCCGATATACCCAGGGCAATACTAAAAATTAATATGGTAGAGGGTTTGATGGGTATTCCGAAATACCCCATCATGGCAGCCGTGAGCAATTGTGGAATCAGGTTGGGAATCAATGACAACAGTATCATCCGCAGTGAGCTGAACAACAATGCCATTATGAAAGCAATCAGAATAATGGCCAATATAAGGCTTTCTCTGAGATTTTTAATCAGATAATTGGTCCCTTTTAAAAAGACCACACTGGTACCGGTAACTTTAACTTCATACTTTTCGGGATTAAAAATACTGTCAATTTTAGGTTTTAAATCCTGCTGTATCCGCTTTATTTCATTGGTGCCTATGTTCGCCATCTGCACACTGATGCGGGTTATCTGCAGATTTGTATCAACAAACGAATTCAGTAATGTTTTCTTTTTGGAATTCATTTTGGGTAAATACTCAGCCATAAAAGCCATTTCGCTGTTATCGGGCAGCTGATAATATTCCGGATTGCCATTGTAAAAAGCCTGCTTGGCAAATTTCACCACTTCAGCTATGGAAACTGGCTTTGAAAACTCAGGATAGGTTTTGATAACATCCTGTAATTCGTCTATCTTTTTGATAAACGATAAACGCATTACACCCTTCGCTTTTTTGGTATCCACCGATATTTCAAACGGCATGATGCCTTTGAAATTACTTTCAAAAAACAACATATCTACATATAGTTTGTCTTTTTTAGGAATATCATCTACAATATTTCCGGTAGTTTTTAGCAGTGTAACTCCGTATATACCAATCCCAATTACGATAAACACGACTAAATAAACCAGCTTACGTTTGTATGTTACAATTTTTTCTATTTTGGCCAGGAAATTATTGATGTGCTTATTGTCGAGATGTTTGATATGACGCAATTCAGGAGGTGCAAGATAACTGAAGAATATAGGTATTAAAATCAGGGTTAAAATAAAGGTCGACATGATCATGATGGATGCCACAAAGCCAAATTCTACCAGAATTTTGTTACCGGTTATGGCAAAGGTTGCAAATCCAATGGCAGTGGTTGCATTGGTTAATAAATTAGCAGTCCCTATGCGGGTTACCGTTCTTGATAATGATTTTACCTTATTGCCATGAGCCCTGAATTCATGGTGGTATTTATTGAGAAAGAAAATACAGTTTTCGACACAGATCACGATTAATAAAGGAGGAATGATGCCGGTAAGTATGGTTATTTTAAAACCAAACATCGAAATCAGTCCCATGGCCCAAACAACGGTAATGAGTACGATCAGCATGGGGAAAATAACGGCTTTATAGGATCTGAAAAAGAAATACAATACCAGTGAAGCAATCAAAAAAGAAAGCAGCACAAACATTCTGAGTTCATTTTCTACTTTTTTAGAAGTAACGGTTCGTATATAAGGCAGTCCTGAATAATGTACCTCAATGCCCTGCTTCAGGCTAAAGGCATCCACTTCCGCTTTGATATCATTGATAAGCGCCACCCTGCTTTTGGTGTTTAATTTGTTCTTGTTCAATGTAATCATCATCAACGTAGCATTGCTGGTTTTGTTGATCAGCAATCCTTCGTAAAAAGGCAATGCATAGATGATTTTTTGAATACTGTCCATTTCCGACTGGGTTCTGGGTTTGTACTGCACTACCGGCTTAAAGTCGAATTTATGCGTACTGTCGTTTTTCGACAAATAATACAATTTCGATAGCGATAAGACTTCTTCAACACCTTCAATTTCTTTAATCTTATAAGTTAAATCGTGCCAGGCATTAAATTTTTTCAATTGGAAAAGGCTGCTGTCTTTAATTCCAACAAACAAAACACTGCCATCTTCCCCAAATTGTTTCCTGAAATTTTCGTAATCCACATTTACAGAATCGGATGCAGGTAACATTTTTGCCATTTCATAAGACATTTGCACCTTTGTTGCCTGGTATCCCATAAAAATAGTGATGGCCAAAATGGCCAAAACATTCCAGAACCGATAACGTAATATCAACCTAACCAGATAAGTCCACATAAAATATTTTTTTTTTAATCGTTGCCAAAAGTAAGCTTTTATTATTTTTTTAAAGTAAAAATCTTGTTTATTCTTTTAAAAAACTTAATTTTGGTAGATTATTTTAACAGAAATGTTTTATGAAGCATTCATCTCGCTTAAATTGAGACAAAGAAGAATGATTTTTCCAAAAACCTAACAGGTTTTTAAAACCTGTTAGGTTTAATACATATCAAGTGATTGAAATATTGACAGATAACAAATTATAAATTTATGAAATGAGCCATGTGAAAATATTCACACACATGTGGATGTTTATTTGGCGAAACGAATTTCACGAACACATTAAATAATAATTAAACCTGTGAGTAATTCCATCGGCGAAATTTGAACAGAGTTAATAAATTTAAAAAACATAACAATAACCATTACAGTAATTTAATAAAATATAAACAGATGAAACATTCATGTCAAAGTAATTTTGACACACAGTAGAATGATTATTGAGAATACACATGCCATTGAAAAAAATAGAACGCTGATGACGCGGATTCCTATAGGAACCCACAGATTAAACGGATTTAAATCAGTGATGATCCGCGTTTACGGAACGTATCCGTGTCATCAGCGTTCCATTAAAGCATAAGCTTGAAATATAAGTTTCTCGGTATTTTCAAACTCTATTTAAATAATTGAATATGAACAAAAAATAAAATATAAACAGATGAAACGAGCCATGTGAAAATATTCACACACACGAGGATGATTATTTTGGCGAGTTCCATATGTACAAATAAATAATTTTAAAAAAATAAACATATGAAAAAATATATATATCCGATTTTGTTGCTTATTATTTTCGCGGCCTGCGGTTCGTCTTCCGTTAAGAATCTGCAAAAGGGAAATTATGACAAGGCCATTGATAAATCGGTAAAGGAACTATTGAAAGACCGTTCAAAAGATGATGAAATACAGGTGCTTTCTCAGGCATACAAATTAGCCAATCAGAATGACAACGAAAAAATTGAGCAGCTCAAACTAAGCGGACAACCTGATATATGGGAAAAGATTTACCTTTCGTACGATGCCCTGCAAAAGCGACAGGAAAAAGTGGCAAGGCTGGCTCAGGTAATTAATTTAAACTATATTGGCTATCAATATGTCAATTACAGCAACGAGATCAGCAATGCCAAAAATAAAGCAGCAGAATATTATTATGTACATGCCAAAACATTGCTGGATAAAGGCGATAAATACAGTGCCAGAACAGCTTATGATGAGCTGCAGAAAGTTAAAACCTATTTTCCGAATTACAAGGATGCCGATGATTTAATAAAAATAGCCTATAATAAAGGGAATACCTATGTTCTTTTTAAAATTGAAAACAACAGCCAATCCATACTCCCTTTGGCGTTTGAAGAAGAATTAACAAGGAGCAGTCTTGCAGATTTAAACCAGAAATGGACCGTATATGATGCAAAACCACTGGAAAACTTTTTTTACGATTATTTTATTACGGTAAATATCAAGTTAATTGATATTTCTCCTGAAAGTCTGAACCAGAATCATTATAAAGAATCTAAACAAATTGCCGATGGATGGAAGTATAAATTGGATAAAAACGGCAATGTAATGAAAGACTCCCTGGGAAATGATATAAAAATTCCGAAATTTAAAACGATTTCCTGTAATATCAACGAAGTACAGCAGTCAAAAGCCATCATTATAGCCGGAACCCTCGATTTTATCAACAATACTACACGTCAGATAATTAAAACGGATCCTGTAAGGGCTGAATGGTTTTTTAAAAATAATTTTGCCACTTCCAATGGCGATTTAAGTGCCCTTACACCACAAACCGCTGCCAAATTACAATCGTCTCAAATGCCATTTCCTTCCAATGCAGATATGATACTTCAGGCAGGCAATGTGTTGAAAACCATGTGCAAAGACATTATTCGCCGCAACAATAGTTTATTGAAATAGGATAGTTAGCATGACCATGAAGCCAAAAATACTGTTTATTGACAATGCACATGCTGCGCTTATTGAAGACCTCAGTTCAGCCGGTTTTCAATGCGATTATTTTCCCGATTATACACTCAAAGATTATGAAGATGTTATCGCTTCTTATGTTGGTGTAATTATTCGCAGTAAAATCAGGATGGATCAGCAAATGATAGACAAAGCCGTGAACCTGAAATTCATCGGAAGGGTAGGGGCTGGAATGGAAAGTATAGATGTAGCCTATGCCGAAAGCAAAGGAATAGCCTGTCTTAATTCCCCCGAAGGCAACAGGGATGCTGTAGGCGAACATGCTGTAGGAATGCTGCTTTGTATGTTTAACAAGCTGAATATTGCCGATAGTCAGATGCGGGCAGGTATCCGCGACAGAGAGGCCAACAGAGGTATCGAAATTAAAGGGAAAACCATTGGGATTATTGGCTATGGTAATATGGGCAGTGCTTTTGCACAGCGTTTACAAGGCTTTGAAGCCAATGTAATAGCCTATGATAAATACAAGAAAGACTTTGGAAATGAATATGTGCAGGAAGTCAGTCTGGACGAAGTTTTTGCCAGTGCCGATGTGCTCAGTATCCATCTTCCTCTGAATGATGAATGCCGTTATATGATTGATGAAGCTTTTATAGCGCAATTTCAAAAAAATTTCTTTTTAATCAATACAGCCAGAGGTGGGGTTGTAAAAACAGATGCTTTGGTGGAGGCATTAAAACAAGATAAGATACTGGGAGCTTGCCTGGATGTAATTGAATATGAGAATTTTTCTTTCGAGGGGATAGAAACCGGTGATTTGCCTCCCGCTTACCATTATCTGATCCATGCCGAAAATGTATTGTTATCGCCTCATGTAGCTGGCTGGACGCATGAATCGAAGTATAAATTAGCCAGGGTTTTGGCCGATAAAATTAAAGAAAGATATTGTAAGTAATTTTTTTGTTTAGATGAGTGTGCTTATTTTATTTAATAAAACAAAATGGGTATGAATAAAATAAAAATGATTTGTGTTTATATTACAAGCTGTAATATATTAATATTTAACTTTTTGCTCTTAAGAAAACTCTATGAATTAAACTGATAATCAATAATATAAAAAACACAAAAAATAACAATTAATAAGTTCAATTAATTTATTCAGGAATAGATTTTCTTAACCTGATTGAGAGTGTCAACTGTTATAAACTTGAACAAAAAGTTACAATCCCGAAGTTTCGGGACAAGACTGCAAACAATCCCGCACGTGCGGGACTACGCATTTAAAATTCCTTCGCAATACAAGCCATCCCGAAATAAAATCTGCATCATTGTATTTAGTTTTAAAGTTCGGGATTCCTGTATTGCTTACAAGAACCCCCGCTATTTTAAATGCTTGTTTTGTAGCGTAAATTGTTTGATGTCAGTCCGTTTCATGAAGTATAATTTAAAAATTAGATATTAATTGATTTATTAATTATTGATGAATTTTATAATACGCTTATTAAAATAATAACCTTAAATAAAAGAATAATATGTTAGTATCACCCTGTGGGATTATCTGCAACGAATGCCCATATTACAACAATGAATGTAAAGGATGTAAAAATATTGACGGAAAAGTTTTCTGGGCTGCAGATATTACCGGAAACGGAAAATGTCCGATGTACAGTTGTGCAATCGATGACAAAAAACTGAGTAATTGCGGTAAATGTAGTGATTTACCCTGTCAGTTGTATTACGACACTAAAGATCCTGATAGTACCGAAGAGCAACATCAGGAAACTATATTAAAGAGAGTAGCTGTTTTAAGGGTAAACAACCTGCGCTAAAACTGTTCCTGAACTTCGTTTTTTAGAATTTCTATGGCAATATCCACCGGTAGTTTATCTACGGAAGCCGTAAGTTCGAAAACAGCTTTTGCCAGTTCGGATGAATCGGCAGATTTATCCATTTTTGCAGCTACATTGCTTATTACATTTATCATATCTTCTTTGGTTTCCTTCACCATCTGCCATGATTTTGAAGAAATGTAAAGCTGTTGCGACAAATTGTGTTCATATTCCTGACGAATAGACATTATCATGGCGGTTTGTAACTCAAGCACCGTCATATTAGGTTCGCCAACTCTTAATACCAGACTGTTGGGTGATATTCTTTCCATGAACAAAATGATACGTTCATAAGCCTGTAAGCGAAGCGGGGTGACATATTGCTGGTTGTCCGCCTGATTTTTCATCCGCATGTCGAGCAAACGGTTCCGGCTGTTGTTTTCCAGAAATTGTTTGATCAGATAATAGGCGGTGGCAAACACAACCAATGAAGGTAAAATATACTTTAGTATTTCTAAAATGCTGTTCAGTGAACTCATAATTTGAATTGTAAAATTTTTTGCAAACCTACGTGATTTTTTTGAAAAAACAGATGAAAATCATCAGGATTTAGAAAGGAATCAATTTTGAATTATGAATCATGAATTATGAATTGATAATGAATAAATTAACACATTCTTCTCTGATAATGGAAAGCAGATGAAACATAATATATAGAATATAAAACTTTTGCAAATAATGGATTTATATTTTAAGACATTAGTGTCCGGTAAAAATATATTGATTCTTCGTTTCGCTCAGAATGAGAACATATTATAGGGATATAGAGTAGAGTGTGGTCAGATAGCGGCTTCGCCGCTTTCTGACCACACTACAAACATAAACAATTGATTGTCATTTCGGGTCTTAACATTTAGAAAAAATGCCTGAAGGTAAATGACAAATGAAAAACTTGTCATTAGTAACGTTAGTGAGGAATCTGTTTAATAAAATGTTGTCTGTCATTAGTAACGAAGTGAGAAATCTTAATAATATTACTGTTATAAAAGTTAGACAATAGTGATTTTAAAAACAATTTTTATATTTAGAGAAAGCCTATTTTATCAATAAATTATTTAAACCCGGCTTTTAAGTCTTGACTAATCAATAGCCACGTCCTTTAGGTCGTGGTGAAAATAATGAATCAACATGGCTTTAGCCAAAATTATTTTATAATTTTTACAACGCTATTTTAAACTGCAGCCAATCAAATTATTAAAATACAAACAGATAATAAATTATTTATACAAAAAAAGCAGATAAAAATAAACAATTATTGATTTGATTTTGAATACCTTGTTCAGGAACAGTATAATACTTAAAATTATCTTCAGCAATATCAAACGAAATTTTTTACCGTTCAATGGTCTCAGCATAAAATATCATTTAGTGCTATCCTTATTTATTACTTACTGATTTGTGGTTTTATGCTATAATGTTTGTACAAATAATTAAAAATTATATACTACTTTTACATTCTAATACCAATTAAGAAGGTAGCTGTTTTTATCATTTATTAATTAATGAGAATCAAAACTTAGATTTTTTTAGCCACAAAGGCAGTAAGCCACTAAGAATCAATTAATCTGTTTTTACAATATTTTCTAAATTAATAGATTTACTTTGTGACTTTGTGGCTTAGTGGCTATAATCACTTACATTTTTATCCGTTGTTTGTAAACAAGAATTCATACATATACCCAATCATCACAAATGGAAAGTATTTGTAAAATATATAAAATAGGCAATGGTCCTTCAAGCAGTCATACCATAGGACCCAGAAAGGCAGCCCTGCTTTTTAAAGAAAGAAATACCGGGGCTGATCATTTCATTGTAACTTTATACGGAAGCCTGGCTGCAACCGGTAAGGGGCATTTAACCGATGTTGCTGTAATTGAAGCCTTGCAACCCTTTGCAACCAAAGTTATATTTGAACCTGAAGTTTTTCAGTCTTTTCATCCTAACGCCCTGCTTTTTGAAGCCTTTGATCATGAAGGGGTGAAATCAGAGGAATGGATGGTTTACAGCATCGGAGGTGGAGATTTGTCGGCCAGCGGAATCAGCATTGAGCGTCACCCCATTTATAGCATACATAAAATGGATGAAGTGCTTCAATGGTGCGAACAAAACGGGAAAACATTATGGGAATTTGTTGAAAGTCACGAAAACAGTGAATTCTGGGATTACCTGAAAGAAGTCTGGCAAGTGATGATCGCTTCCATTGAAAAGGGGATAGATAACGAAGGCAGTTTGCCGGGTGGTTTGAATTTACAGCGGAGGGCTCCGTCTTTCTTTGTCAAGGCATCAGGATATAAGGCTTCTCTGAAGAGTAAATCCCTGGTTTTTGCCTATGCACTGGCTGTTGCCGAAGAAAACGCTGCCGGAGGCCGCATTGTTACTGCACCCACTTGTGGTTCTTCGGGTGTAATCCCTGCAGTATTGTACCATCTGTATAAAAGTTATGAATTTTCGGAAAAGAAAATGCTGAAAGCACTGGCAACGGCAGGATTGATTGGAAACCTGGTAAAGAAAAATGCATCGATATCCGGTGCCGAAGTGGGATGCCAGGGTGAAATTGGAACCGCCTGTGCCATGGCTTCCGCAGCAGCCAACCAACTGTTCGGCGGTAGTCCTTCCCAGATTGAGTATGCAGCTGAAATGGGTCTTGAACATCATCTGGGACTGACCTGCGATCCGGTATGTGGTTTGGTGCAGATCCCCTGTATAGAAAGAAATGCCTTTGCTGCCGTAAGAGCCCTGGACGCGAATACCTACGCCATGCTTTCTGACGGAAAACACAGGGTAAGTTTCGACAGGGTTGTGAGTGTAATGCGCGAAACCGGTCATGATATTCCCAGCCTTTACAAAGAAACTTCCGGAGGCGGTTTGGCAAAATTTTAGGTGAACCTATAACTTTTTAGTGCAGATTGCGTTTAATACGATTAAAATCCCGGGATTAAAAAATTTTAAAATATGTTAGCCAAAGACTTAACCGACGACACCATATTACCGGCCAAAACTTCAGATACCGGAACCCTGGCACTGGCCTGGATGGACGAGTACAAAGTAAACCATTTGCCCATTGTAAACAATGGAAATTATGTAGGCTTAATCTCCGAAGAAGATATTTATACTTCCAATATTTTCGAGGAAGCACTCGGAAATCATAAATTATCCTTAAACATGCCTTATGTTTCAGAAAACCAGCACATTTTCGAAGTATTAAAACTGGCTACCAATTTAAAATTATCACTGATACCTGTACTCGACCTTAAAAACAACTACCTGGGTGTAATTACACTTCGCAAAATAATAGATGAACTCACAGCCACTGCATCTGTCAATACGCCAGGTGGTATCATTGCCCTCGAAATCAACGCCAATGATTATTCATTGTCAGAAATAGCCCAGATTGTTGAATCCAACGATACCAAAATCCTCAGTCTGTTGATAACTTCTGATGCCGAATCAACCCGTATGAATGTAAGCCTCAAGCTCAACCGTATGGACATTGCTCCTGTATTGCAAACCTTTAACCGTTACAATTATAATGTGAAAGTAATACTCGTGGAAGATGAAGTGAATGATGATATGCAGGAAAGGTACGACTCGCTTATGAAATACCTTAGTATTTAAAATCCTGCTTCAGATGCGAAAATTTGTTGTATTTCTTGTTTTCATTTTCTCCTTTTCTTTGCATGGATTTGCGGCCAACAACAGCCTGGTGGTGATTCAGCAAATTTATATTTCAGGAAATAAAATCACCAGGGATTATATCATTTATAGAGAACTGGTTTTTAAAACCGGGGATACGCTTTCGGTTTCAGATTTAGAAATAAAGCTACAGCAAAGCAGCGAAAACCTGATGAATATTTCCCTTTTCAATTTTGTAAGCATAAGGCATGAAGTTAGCGGGAACAAGGCAAGCATTTATATACAGCTGACCGAGCGATGGTATATATGGCCCATTCCACAATTCGATCTGGCCGACCGCAATTTCAATACCTGGTGGAAAACCCAGGATTTTAAACGCATCAATTATGGTGTTGATTTATTCGTTTATAATTTCAGAGGACGCAACGAAACACTTGAATTCCTCCTCAGCCTGGGTTATGATGAAAAATACGGACTGGCTTATAAAATACCGGCCCTCAACAAAAAACAAACACTGGGATTGATACTAAGCAGCAATTATACACGTAATCATGAAGTGGCCGTACAGACCCTGCATAATAAAATAGTTTTTTACAAAGATCCGCTGTATTATCCGAAACAAAGCCTGACTGTTGCCGCGGGTGTAAGCTACAGAAGAAACATCCATCATTCGCATATATTCCAGCTTGGCTACGAGCAGTATAGATTTGCCGATACCCTGCTCAGCCTGAATCCTGAATATTCAAACCAGAAAAAGCTTACTTCGGCTTATTTTACTTTTTATTACCAGTATAAAAACGATTACCGCAGCTATAAACCCTATCCGCTGGAAGGACATTATTTCGATGTAGAATTAAGCCGCTCAGGACTGGGTATTTTAAAAGATGAAAATCCCGGTTTTTTCAGCCTAAAATCTACCTACCGGAAATTCTGGAAACTCAGCTCCCGTTTATATGAAGCCATTGGGTTTACTGCATCCTTAACGCCCGACTTTCCCTATTTTGTTCAGAATGGACTGGGATTTGGCAGAGATTTCGCCAGAGGTTATGAATATTACGTGATCAGCGGGCAGGGTTTCGGCTTGTTGAAAACCAATTTCAAATATGCCCTCTTGCCCCAGAAAGTGAAAAAAATCAGCTTTATCAAGACCGAAAAATTCAATACCATACCCTATTCATTTTATATGAATTTATTCCTGGATGCAGCCTATGTATACAACCAGAAAACCGATATTTACAATACACTTACCAATGATTTACTGCTTGGTACAGGCATAGGCATTGATTTTGTGACGTATTACGACAAGGTACTCAGAGTGGAATATTCCTTCAACCGCAAAGGCGAAAGCGGATTGTTCATACATTTTATGGCAGCGATATAGGCCCGCTCTGCCGGCTGTAGATTGGATAAATTTTATTGGGTTATTCAGTTAATGGTTTATTTTTTAGTTTACTGCTTCATGACTAAGCGACCTATTCATTTTTTACTTTATCCTTTATCCTTTTTACTTGAGTACCGTTACCCTCCCACTAAACACTTTCTTTTCTTTACTTATTTTATCAGTGGTTTCTATCCTGTAATTATAAACATCCATTTGAACCGGCTTGCCTTTATAGCTTCCATCCCAGTAATCTGTATTTTCACTCTCGAAAATAAGCTGACCCCAGCGGTTGTAGATATAGGTTTTTATTTCGTAGTCTTCGGCATTAGCATACTCAAACTTATCATTTAATCCATCCCCATTGGGTGTAAAGCTGTTGGGTATAAATACCTCAGGCGTCTCACAACTGGAATAGCTTATAATCACTGTATCCGAAGCACTGCAATGTTTATAAGTTTCTACCGTAACCCAATACAAACCTGCATGCATTACAGTGTAAGTTGAATTTACCGAGTTATCCTGCCACAGATAAGTAGCATTGTTTCGGGTGGCATCCAGCACAATAGAATAACCATTGCACAGGTTGGTATCATTGCCTAAGTTAACAATTGGCGGATTAACAACATTTACGGTAAATGATGCAGTATCTGTTGCACCATAAGCCAGATAGGTAGTTGTAATGGCTGGGTTTACTTTTATCGTTATATTTGTTGAAAATATACTGTCCGGTTTTAAAGCAGTTGCCCATTGTACGATGCTTTCTGCCGTTGCAGTTAAGCTGGCAGTATCTCCTTTGCAAATTATAGTATCTCCTAATATATTTAATACCGGTATAATTTCTACTTTGTCAATAAAGTAATAAGCTCCTATATTACCATAAGTACTAATTAATGTATGGGGATCATCTCTAAAATTGCCAATAGTAATATAGTTATATGAGTTATCCGCAATATAATTAAAACTATAATGTTGCCAGTAATTCCAAAAATAAATGATAGTATCTATTTCTATTTGAGGTATTACAGGAATCGGTTCACATGTATCTTGATATAATGGATTATTTGAAAAATAAATTCCTAAGTTATTAGATCCTTTTGTATATGCACCCATTCCATTACCATTCGTTATGAAAAGTGAAACCGTATATTGATGATTATAAACCATTTGTGTAATAAGTTTATTAGAAATATATTCTCTAAAAATGCTTCCGGTATTATAAGTAACAAGCCCCATTTGACCATTACCCCATATTGGGGTAATAGTATTACCATATCCTGTCATAAAACTTGAAAGATAATAAAAATCAGGAGTACCATATCCTTGAACAAATGGATAATGACCATTTACATTGTTCCAACCAACAGCTCGATTACATTGACCATAATCTGTTGGCAAACTTGAATATATCTCAAAATCACCATTAGGTACAAGGTTGGTTTGAGCATTTATTTTACTTAATGCCAGTAGTAAAAAAAAAGAAGATAATACAAGTATTTTTTTCATTTTAAATATAAGAAGGTAAAGCTCCATAGAGCTTTACCTTTGTTGATGTTAGCTTATTTAATAATAACTAATTTTTGATTTTTAGTCTGAGCTGTAGTTGTTATTTGTAAATTATAAATACCTTTTGTAATACTGCTAATATTAATGGTTTGCAACTTTTGCTTGCAATTAATACTTGTATGATAACACAATCTACCATTTAAATCATATATATCAATAGTTGCTGATTCTTCGGATATAGCATCAAGTTCAATATGCAATGTATTGTTTGCCGGATTGGGATAAACATTAATAGAAGTAGTACTGGAAATTTTATTGCTTTCATTATCATGTATTGACTTAGCATAAGAAATATTACCTATTATAGGATCTATTCCTAACATTACTCGTGCTGAAAAAACGGCATTACCGCCTGTAGAAGGTAATTGATAGGCTATATTTACCAGCATTAATGAATCTGAATAAGAAATAGGAAGATTATTTATTACCTTATCAAGGTATATTGAATTAACAGCAATACGATTATTCTCAATGATGTTAATACCGGTAAGTGTTTGATTTAATGAAAGTGCAGCCGCATAATTTTGTAAATGAATATATTTACCTATCTGGTTGAATTTACCAATGTTGCTATTGTTGAGTAAGGCGTAAAAGTTTTGGTAAATATTATCTTCGCATGTACCCAGATTGAGGTATGCAGGCGTTTTATCCAGCAGTTTAAAGGCAAATTCCTTTGCCATATAATTGCTCTGTTGCGGTAAATAATTATAAGTTGCCGAATTCTTAACGATTTTTCCCATTAAATTTTCACGTAAAACAGCAGTGGCAGTTTGAGTTCCCGACAATAAACCAGTTGAATTTATTAAGGTATTTGAATCTTCCAGTATTCCTGATGACATCATAGCAAAAGTAGAAGCCGGATTTATAACACTGCTGCATTCCGAATTGCCTGCTTGATCAGACATTGGGTATAATACACCATAAAGAGGATGCTCTGGGTTACGTCGGCATAAATAGGGACTGTAGATATTATTATAATCGTTTGTAGTAGCACGATGATACCAGTATGAAAGTGTACTGGAAACGTTACCAGATAAACGTCTTAATGCAGAAGTTGAAGATACGGGAGGAATGTCATACCAATAATTATCTGAAGTACTGTTATTTCCAAATGGAGTAGGACTTATCAGTTGATCACTCATTAGCGCATAATTAAAATAAAAACCATACCAGTTTTTATCCAGGTCGTTGCAAAAATATTGTGAACCTAATGAAGTGGCATCCACATAAATTCCATCACCCATCCTCTTTATTTGGTTTTTGCTGACCGTTGCATTTTGTGTAGAACTTATAAGAATGCCTTTCAGATGTTCATGATAACTGGCATTAGGCAAAATGGAAGCAGCTAAACTGGTATAAAATAAATTATTTGATATATTTGCATAATTGCTATGCGCAATATAAATACCAAAATGGAATTCCGTTGTAGGATTAAGATTAGAAAAATAAATAGAATTATTTTGAACTATACAATGAGATTCATCATCTAATGGATTCCAATTACAATTACGTATCATAATACCCGAACGAAGAATTCCAGTGGTATAAAGCCCCACAATATTATTAATGATGTCTAAACAAACAATAGCATCAGAATTAGATTGATCAGCAACTATCGCAAAATTTTTAAAATTATCATCACTTGCATTTATTGCATAATTTGAAAGCATACTAAAATCGTTAGCTTTAATAACTGAAGGCTGAAAATCTTTCAGATAAATACTATTATAAGCCATTCCATTAAACCAATTGTACCTTATATCCATTTGAGTATTATAACTATATACACCAGTATTACTCGTAGCTATCCAATTTCTTTTAATAGCAGAATTAGTTTCGCCCCCTATTGTTATTTTATTTATTAATGGCATGGGTGTTTGTGTACCATTTACAATTTCTGTTTTGCAAAAAATAGCAGCTTCGTTAGGTTCGCTACCATTATAGGCAGGAGGGTAAGTGTCGGAATAACTAATGTTAGTAAAATTATTATTGTAAATGTATATTTGCGATTTTTTTGTTTTGATACCCCATTGCAAATTGCTAAAATAATTTTTTTGTGAGGTATTTATTGTATCTCCTATCATTAATTTATATACAGTATCTATCACAATTCCGCTAAGGTGTTCATTTGAATAAAAACCACTTAAATTAATATTTTTAGTAAATGTACTCGAAGCAATATATCCGGGATGTGGTCCGGGTGTTATTTTGTTTCCCTGCCAATCGTAATCCCAGTCAGGATTGTAATTTCTTACCCATAATCCTATATTATTATTAATAAACTGCGTACCCGTGATATGAAAATTACCCCCGTTTGCTGAAACTACAGCATTTTTAGCATCTCTCACGGTACAGTTATTCAGTATAATATTAGAAGTGTAATTTTGTGTATAAATGCCTTCCCAGGCACATGTACAAGACTGCTTGAGGGTACAACCATTAAAGCTTAGTGTTTTTCCCGGCATCACATTAATACGGGCATTACTGCCAAACATCAGATTGGGACAACTATTAAATGTTAAATCAGCATCAATGGTAATAACTCCATTAAAAATAATAGGATTTGTGTTATTAATTGGAGATTGCCCTAATATCGATGTTATACCATTAGTTGTAAGCGAATTAAGTTGAATGGCATTAGCTACACAGCTGTTGGGGTTAACATAAAGGCTACCTTGATAAATAAGGCATCCTAACTGATTATAACCTTCAACCGTAACCGTACCGGGTCCGATATTGTTCCAGTTTACAATAATGCTGTTAATTGATTGCGGAGTAGATATAATCGTAGTTCCCGAAGCTACAGTCCAGTGATAGGTAATATCACTAAAGTTAGTTACATAAAAATTCACCTGAGATTGATTACATCCCGGGGTCCATGTTGGAGTAATAGAGAGGTTAGTTATAGCCAGGGGTGGAGCAGCGGCAGGATCAACCCAAAGTTGTCCCTGATAAACAGTACATCCATTAGCGTCTTTTCCGGTAACAGTTATAAATGCTGCAACGGCAGTACCCCATGCCACAGTTGACGAAGTACCGATTGCAGGGCTAGCTGTAGCACCACTTGGTACAGCCCATGAATATGTAATACCACTTTGTGGATTAACAATATTAAAAACACCTATTTTATGGCAGTTGTCATTTAAAGAACCGCTAATGGTAAGGGGAGCGGGGGTATTATCTATAATAACAAAATCATCAATTAATAAATGTCCAATTTTTTCGGTATTTCCCGGGAATTGATAGGGATAAATTAATACTGCATTGTAATTAATTCCATTATTTGGTATCGTAAGTATAGAAAAAGTTTGATTTACAAAAGCTGTAGTGTTGGGTAAATTATTAAGTGGATAATCAACAACTTGTATTTGTGGGCCTGCTGTTAATGAGCCACCTACATTTTCTGTTCCCAAAATAATCTTAAATCCATCAACACCTTCAATTTCTTCTTTGTATTTTAATGAAAGCGTATAGTTATGACCCTGCAAAAGCCCAATACCTGTGGGTCCTGTTATAGCAGATAATTTGTTATATGCCATTTCATTAAAATTATAAAATTGACCAGAAAAATCTTTTCTTATAGCTGCCATAAAAAGATAATTATTCCCATTATTGTTTAATATTTGTGGTGAGAAAGCATAACTCCTCCATCCACAAACATCTGAATATAAACCATAAGTCATCGGTTCCCAGAATAGTTGAAAATTTTGAACGCTACCATTCAAAACATTTATTAAATCAGTTGATAAATCGTCAAAACCTGAATTAGGATTGATATTACAAAGTAAAGGCGTACAAAATAATTCTGTATTCGATCTTGTAATATTAGAGCAATACAATGTAAAATACCCATAACTGCTAAAATCATGCTGTATTTGCACATAATATGTAGTTCCCAATTGTAATTGTGTTGCAAAACCGCTGTCGCCAATTTGCACATTTGTAGTTTCTATAAGCAATAAATTATCGCAATCGCCATCTTCTTTGAAAAGGTTTATTGTTGTAATAACAGGAGTTGGGTTAGCTGTAGTTTGCAATAAAGCCAAATAAAAATCTGTAGAATCGGCTATAAAGCTTAACCAGTAAACATCACCATCCATCAAATAATCCTGTGGACTATTAAACATAGTTAAAGGAACAGCTTCGCAGCTGCTTCCCTGCCCGTAATTTTTTGCGGTTAATCCAATAACCGCTATTATAAATATTAGAATGATTTTTTTCATTTTTTACAAATTTATAAAATTTAATAGAAAAATTTAAAATTATTAAAATAACTATTATTCATC
>CAIUKU010000004.1 GCA_903899825.1 uncultured Bacteroidales bacterium
AAAAAATTAAAAATGGAAATTTTGAACAGAAGTTGTATTAAAGACTTATTAAAAACTAATCAAAAAGAAGAATTAGGAAGCATAGTAAATGTAAAAGGCTGGGTTAGAACCAAACGCGGAAATAAAAATATTGCATTTATTGCATTAAACGACGGTTCTATAATACATAGTATTCAAATTGTTGTTGATTTGTCAAATTTTGATGAAGAGATAATTAAACTGATTACAACAGGTGCATGTATCTCTGTGAATGGAAAATTGGTTGAATCAATGGGCCAAGGACAAAGTGTAGAAATTCAGGCAACTGAAATTTTTGTATATGGAACTGCTGATGCAGAAACTTATCCTTTACAAAAGAAAGGCCATTCTTTGGAGTTTTTGAGGGAAATTGCGCATTTACGTCCTCGTACCAATACTTTTGGTGCTATTTTACGTATTCGACATGCAATGTCATATGCCATCCATAAATATTACAATGACAACGGTTTTTTTTATATTCACTCACCTATTATAACAGGTTCTGATGCTGAAGGTGCAGGAGCAATGTTTAGGGTTACTACGCTGGATGCTTTGAATCCACCTTTAACAGAAGAAGGAAAAGTAAATTATAATGAAGATTTCTTTGGTAAAGAAACCAATCTTACTGTATCCGGTCAATTGGAAGCAGAATTGGCTGCTATGGCTTTAAGTAAAGTATATACTTTCGGACCTACATTCAGAGCAGAAAATTCCAATACACCACGCCACCTGGCTGAATTCTGGATGAATGAACCTGAGGTAGCTTTTAATGAAATTAAGGAAAACATGGATCTTGCCGAGGATTTTATTAAATCTCTGGTAAAATATGCATTGGAAAATTGCATTGATGATCTTGAATTTCTTAACAATATGTATGATAAAGAACTTATTGATAGATTAAATTTTGTTATTAATAACAGTTTTGAAAGATTGGCTTATACTGATGCAATTGATATATTGTTAAAATCAGGACAAAGTTTTGAGTTCCCTGTTTCCTGGGGAGTTGATTTACAATCAGAACATGAACGTTATCTTGTTGAAAAACATTTCCAAAAACCTGTTATTTTAACGGATTACCCTAAAGACATCAAAGCATTTTATATGAAACAAAATGATGATGGAAAAACGGTACGTGCCATGGATGTATTATTTCCTAAAATAGGAGAAATCATTGGTGGTTCACAGAGAGAGGAAAATTTAGAAAAACTTCAGCAACGAATAGCCGAAATGGGAATTCCTGAAAAAGACGTTTGGTGGTATCTGGATACCCGTCGTTTTGGAACAGCACCACACAGCGGATTTGGATTAGGTTTTGAAAGATTGATATTATTTGTAACCGGAATGTCAAATATCAGAGACGTAATTCCATTTCCAAGAACACCAATGAATGCAGAATTTTAATTCAAACATCAACAACTTTATACTTTAACCTTTAATTAAACATGTTAAGTCAGCGATTACAGCAAAAATTACAGCAAAAACTTTCTCCACAGCAGATACTGTTGATGAAGTTGTTGCAAGTGCCTACCGTTGCACTTGACCAGCGAATAAAGCAAGAGTTGGAAGAAAATCCTTTATTGGAAGATTTATCGGATCGTAAAGAAAATGAGAACTCTTCTGATAATGATGAATATGAGAATGACATCAACGATGATAATTCACGAGATACCACAGATTTCGATTTTAACGATTACCTGGATGAAGATGACGTAGATTCATACAAATTAAAAGCAAATAACAAATCAGCTGATGATGAACGCAAAGAAATACCTTATGCTTCAGAGTCCTCATTTCAGGAAACATTAACAGATCAATTGATGTTACTTGGGTTAGAAGAAAAACAACATATTATTGGTCTGACTATTATCGGGAATCTGGATGATTCTGGTTATCTGATGCGTGATATTAAAGCGATGGTAGATGATTTTGCTTTTTCTCAGAATCTTGATGTTACAGTGGCAGAAATCACTGAAGTTCTTGAAATTATTCAGGAGCTGGACCCTCCCGGAATTGGAGCTCGTAATTTACAGGAATGTTTGTTATTACAATTGATTCGAAAAGAAGATCAAACACCAACAGTTCAACTGGCCTATACAATTTTAAATACTCAATTTGACAGATTCGCAAAAAAACATTATGATAAAATCATCGAAAAATTAGCTATTTCAGAGGCAGAATTAAAAGCAGCTATAGAAGAAGTATTGAAATTAAATCCAAAACCGGGTAACTCAATTGGAGGTTCCTCAAAATTAAACCAATATGTAATTCCAGATTTTATAATAAATAATAACAATGGGATTATTGAGCTTATGTTAAATAACCGAAATACGCCTGAACTAAGAGTTAATCAGGATTATGCTGAGATGCTTCAGGGGTATGACGTGAGTAAGCAAAAAACAGAACAACAAAAAGATGCTGTAATGTTTATCAAACAAAAAATTGATTCGGCCCGATGGTTTATTGAAGCTATCAAACAACGTCAGAATACACTTTACGTGACAATGAGCGCAATAATCAATTATCAGAAAGAATATTTTCTGGAAGGTGATGTTTCAAAACTAAGACCCATGAAGCTTAAAGATGTTTCGGATGCTGTTGGACTCGATATTTCTACCATCTCAAGGGTTGCCAACAGTAAATATGCTGAAACTCACTTTGGAACTTTTTTACTCAGAGATTTTTTCTCTAAGTCAATGATGAATGATTCAGGAGAAGGTATCTCAACCACTGAAATCAAAAGTATTTTAAAGGAATGTATAGATAACGAAGACAAAACCTCTCCGCTTAATGATGATGAACTTACAGAAATACTTAATAAAAAAGGTTTTAATATTGCCCGGAGAACAGTGGCTAAATATCGCGAGGGTATGGATATTAGAGTTGCCCGCTTGAGAAAGGAAATTTCATAAATGGAAAATAAAATTGCCCGAATTATTTCATACATTTTTCACCCTTTATTGATGCCGGTTTATACTTTTATTGTTTTATACAATACGAAAACCTTTTTTGCATCCAGTTTAACAATGGAAGGAAAAATGATAGTATTGTGTTTTATTTTTATAGCTACTTTTGTTTTTCCTGCAATTCTTACCTATTTTTTGTTCCGGAAAAAACTGATCACATCCCTTCATTTAGAAAAGAAAGAAGATAGAACCGTCCCATTTTTATTTACTATTATTTTTTATTACGGTAGCTATTATATGCTTAAGAATGCTGGACTTCCTGCCATTTATTGGTTAATCATGCTGGCTTCAACCTTGATGATAATAATGGCATTATTTATCAATCTTAAATTTAAAATAAGCATACATACAATGGCAATGGGGGCATTAACAGGTATACTTATTGGAATTTCAATTCGTTTTGGAATAAATTTGTTGTTACCATTATTACTAATAATTCTAATGAGTGGCTTGGTAGGTTTTTCACGTTTATCATTGAATGCTCACAGACCAAATGAAGTATATTTTGGATATTTAATGGGTTTGGGTTGTATGCTTGCTTTACTGACTTTGGTCTAATTTTTTTATCTATAAATAAAATACTTATAATATACAATGAATTGATTTTAAATTACATACCCTAAAATAATTTATTAAAATCAGAATTGAAGTAAAGATTCTTTATATATTTATATCTCAGTACTTTGATTAAAATTTAAAAAATAAGGCTGTTTCTCCTGTAAAACCTATATTTTTAAAGTTTTTATAAGCAGCATAGCCTCCCATCAAATTTAAACTCACCCGTTTCAGAATGGTAAACTCTATTCCGAGTCCAATACCATTGTTCCAGTTTTTATTGACAATTTCAACTTGATTAAAAGTATAATTAGGATACATATAAGTGTAATCAAAAGATTTGTACTTTGAATAATAAAAATGATTTCCTTGATATACAAATAGATTTGTAAATTCTGTTTCAATTATTTTGTAAAGAAACGTGAATCCAAAACTATAATATGATTCATAATCATCCATATAAGGAGCAAAAGCTAACTGAATACCAAATTTATTGGGAAAAAGACGATAGGATAAACCATAACCTGTAGAAAAACCAGCTGCAACGCCAAGACCATGTTTGAATGGTTTAGTTTTTATCGAGTCATTTTGTTTTTGTCCGGCAACGTTTTCCATTAAGAAAAACAGAAAAATGAATGATAATAATAAGATTGTCTTCATATTGTAAGTTCAATTTAAATATTAGTAAAGATCTGTGTACTAAATTAAATAAAGCATAAAAAAATAAACCAATCAAAGAAATCAATTTATTGCAACATCTTCATTCTTAGAAATGATAACAAAAACATCCTGTTTTTCTTCATCAAAATCAACGGTAATAACATCATCCTGAATAAGTTTTGTTTTTATAATTTCTTCAGCAACAATGTCTTCAACATACCTCTGAATAGCACGTTTCAAAGGGCGTGCCCCAAATTGAGCATCCCAACCTTTTTCTACAATAAAATCTTTAGCTTTAGATGTAATTGAAAGTGTAAATCCCATTTTTTTAATTCTTTCTAAAAGATATGAAAGTTCAATATCAATAATTTTATGGATAGAATCTCTTTCTAAAGGTTCAAAAATAATAATATCATCAATTCTGTTTAAAAATTCAGGTGCAAATGACTTTTTTAAAGCATTTTCAATTACTCCCTGTGCATAGGTAGCTTTTCCCGATACTTTTGCAGAAGTATTAAAGCCAACGCCCTGACCAAAATCTTTCAATTGGCGTGATCCAATGTTAGATGTCATTATCACAATGGAATTCTTAAAATCAACTTTTCGTCCGAGACTATCTGTCAAAACTCCATCGTCTAGTACCTGCAACAATAAATGAAAAACATCAGGATGTGCTTTTTCAATTTCATCCAATAAAATAATAGAGTAGGGGCGACGTCTTACTTTCTCGGTCAATTGCCCACCCTCTTCATAACCAACATATCCAGGAGGTGCACCTATAAGCCTTGATACAGCAAATTTTTCCATGTATTCGCTCATATCTATTCGTATCAATGCATTTTCTGAATCAAACAGATATTTTGATAAGACTTTTGCTAAATATGTTTTACCAACACCGGTAGGACCAAGAAAAATAAAAGTACCTATTGGTTTATTTGGATCTTTGAGACCCGCACGGTTACGTCTGATAGCTTTCACAACTTTTTTAATGGCATCATTCTGTCCAATAACACTGCCTTCCAACTCAGTCTCCATTTTAATCAATCGTTCTCCTTCATTTTGTGCAATTCGTTGTACAGGCACACCTGTCATCATTGCAACAACTTCAGCTACATTATCTTCTGTTACCATTTCTCGGTGTAATTGAGAATCTTCTTCCCAGTGATTTTTGGCAATTTCAAGTTTTTCTGCTAACTGGCGCTCTATATCTCTGAATTTGGCAGCTTCTTCATACTTCTGGCTTTTTATCGCCTTATTTTTCTGAAGTTTTGTTTCTTCAATCTGATTTTCTATCTCAATAATTTCGGTTGGTACATTGATGTTTGTGATATGAACCCTCGAACCAGCTTCATCTAATGCATCGATTGCTTTGTCAGGTAAAAACCGGTCACTCATGTATCGGTTCGTAAGATAAACGCATGCTTTAATCGCATCGTCTGAGTATGTTACTAAATGATGATCTTCATATTTAATTTTAATATTATTCAATATTTCAACTGTTTCTTCAGGAGAAGTAGCATCAACCAATACTTTTTGGAACCTTCTTTCCAAAGCACCATCTTTTTCAATGTATTGTCGATATTCATCCAAAGTAGTAGCACCAATACATTGTATTTCACCTCTGGCCAATGCAGGTTTAAACATATTGGAAGCATCGAGTGAGCCTGATGCATTGCCTGCACCCACAATAGTATGAATCTCGTCAATGAAAAGAATAATATCAGGATTCTTTTCTAATTCATTCAATACTGCTTTCATCCTTTCCTCAAATTGTCCACGATATTTAGTTCCAGCAACCAATGATGCTAAATCAAGGGTTACCAGACGTTTGTTAAACAAAGCACGACTAACTTTCCGTTGTACAATTCTTAATGCTAAACCTTCAGCAATAGCTGATTTACCAACACCTGGTTCGCCAATTAAAATAGGATTGTTTTTCTTACGTCGACTTAATATCTGTGCAATTCTTTCTAATTCTTTGTTTCTTCCAACGATAGGATCCAAACGGTTTTCTTCAGCAGCTTTGGTTAAATCCCTCCCAAAATTATCCAATACAGGTGTTTTTGATTTTACATCACCTGATTTTTTTTGAGGACTTCCATAGCTCTTACTATCATCTTCATCAGAATATTCTGATGAACCTTCAGGTAATTCATCTTTTGGACTTAATTTAATATCATCCGTCTTATTGTTTTGATTATTTTGCATTTGTTCTTTTAAAGTAGTGTAATTAACTCCAGATTCATTTAGTAATTTTGTTACAATATTGTTTTCATCTTTTAGTATTGCCAATAACAAATGCTCTGTACCTATAAGTTCACTTTTATTTAATTTTGCTTCCAGATAAGTTATTTTTAATGCTTTTTCAGCCTGTTTAACCAATGGTATATTCTCGCTTATCTTTAAAGTAGATTTATTCTCAATTTTAGAAATAGCCAATTCAATATTTCGTTTTAATGTAAGTATATTAACATCAAGGTAAGCAAGTATTTGAATTGCAATACCTTCACCATCTCTAATTATTCCCAACATAAGATGCTCTATACCAATATAATCATTGCCTAACCGCATTGCTTCTTCTCTGCTAAAAGCTAAAACATCTTTTAC
>CAIUKU010000005.1 GCA_903899825.1 uncultured Bacteroidales bacterium
GATTTATGGAATATGTGAATAATTTTTTTTCGTTTATAAATTAAAAATAAGAAATATTTTTTTTTGAGCCTCCATTTTGGAGGCTTTTTTCTTGTCCTTTTTTTTCGTCCCACTCCTCAATATTTTTGCCCTGTAATTTAAACTACATGGCAGTTAAAAATTCTGAAATAACAGCATTCTTTGAGCAATTAGCCCAAAAGCATAAGAAGATTAATCATTCATCCACGAATAAACATTTTTATCGCATGGAGTTGAATGATTTTGTAATGGGCATTAGTGGTTTCAAAGGATTTAACATGATACTGGAAGTAATGCCGCTAAAGTACGATGGCAATAACAACGACAATGCTTTCAAAATAAGGGAAGTTGCTTTTATCATCGTTAAATCATTACCATCTATCAACAAAGAATATATTTCAGCTGCTTTTGATGAATGTGAAGCCATTGTAGATGATATCCTTTCGAAGCTGAACAATGCCCGTTGTGGCTTCAATAGCACCGTTATTTCTTACGATCCTTCCTCCATAGATGCACACCAGTTAACGGATGGCAAAAACTTTGGAGTTCGTTGTCTGGTAGATGTAAAATCGCCTCATTCTTTTGATGTTGTCCTTGAAAACTGGAATCCATGATAAGCATTACACGACAACCCAAAGAAATAGATTTTTGTGGTAATGATTTACGGTTTATTGTAAATTCATCCAGTGCATATTCAGCTTATGGGAGTTTTGCTGAATTGACTATTAATGTAAATGCTATTTTAGTTACCGGCAATGAATTTACCTTTGCTTTTGGTCAAAGAATCATAAAATTTACTACTGTTACCTTACCAGATAACAGCGGTTGTTCATTCCTTTCAGGTAGTGGAGTAATTGAAATTACAGAAATTTTAAAAAAGAATTATCTTCTTCAGAAACATTATAACATTACTAGATTAGCCAACAGTATTACGCTTATACCAAAACAATCAGGTGCTTACTATAGCCTTACATTCTATGCCAATAATGCAAATATTTCTTTGTATAGTAATACTCCTGGCAGTGATAAAACCTTGAGATTAGCATATAAAACTTTGTGCGAGATTTATCTTGAAAAAGATAGAGCAACTAATATTTTTGAATTGCTTGCTACATCCATGCACAATGTAGATGTTAATGGTTCATGTAATATTTTACCTGGTCTTTTACTGTCAAAATATTATACTGATTCTGATCTTCCAGATTATAATCAAACTTCTATAAAAAAAGTAAACAAAATTGCTAAACGATTTTTTTTGAAATTAGCTGAAATGTATGAGGGTTCAGTGAAATCAGTATTAACAACTAGTATGTTTTATGCGGTGGATGGGAAAATAAACAATGCTTTGTTTACAAATAGTTTTGATTTTATTACTGAAGCTACAGCTAAAAAATGCTATCTGCTGGATCCTTCTGTTTTAAAAATTGAAACATGGATTGATGCTCAACAGTTTTTGTATTTTGTGAACTATTTGACAACTACCAATTTTTCACAGAAAGTAAAAATCTATTATACAGATGGCAGTGATGTAACATTAATCAAAGAAGTAATTACCGGTTCTGTTAAAGGTGAATGTTTTATAATTCCTTGCGGTTTTACTCAATTGAATTTGCAAACTGTTAATCCGCTTAAAAATGTTTTTAAATATGACGTATATCTTGAAAATGGCGGTGTATTGGTCGGGAAAGTTATAACTTATTACCTGATGCCAAAACCATTGTTCTCTCGCGAATTTTTGTTTAAAAACAGTATGGGAGGAATAGAAACTTTATTGTGCGAAAAGCAAATACACAAACTAAATATCAAACGCAGTGAATTAATATCCGATTCCGGTTATTCTACAGATATTGATGAAATAAATGATTCTTATGAATGCATTACCGGATATAAAACTATGAAAGAAATTGAGCACCTTGCAGAATTTATTTGTTCTAAAAGTACTTATTTATTATACAACACAAGTATTTGTGAGGTTGCAATAGAACAAGGTGATTATACATTGTCTGATGAAAATGAAGACTTATATAATTTCAAATTTAAATACAGAATAAAAACAACTAAATCTATCGAAATAATTCCTCCAAAAATAATTACTGCAGGGAATAGTAGTTTAGGGATAAATACCGCTGCAAAAAAAATAGTTGTAGGCTTTTAGTAATTAAAAAAGAATAATATAAAAATAAAACAATGGATACTATAGTAAAAAGAATAAGGGATTTTGCACAGGAATTAAATATTTCTCTAAATCAGAAAATTTTGATTGATGATGATAATTATACAGAAGATGAAGAATTTAAACATTTGACAATTCAGCAATTGCTCAATTTCTTTTTGAATCGTATTGATTTTGGCGGTTTAGAAATATATGTTACAAAACCAGTTATTTCTATTGCAACAGAACTACCAACTGCAAATGTGAATATTGGTGATCGTTATTTTATTGTTGCCGGTGATCTTGCATTGAAAATTGCCGAATGGAATGGTGCATCATGGAACATAATTGAAACAAAAACCGGCGATTGCATTTACAGCTATTCACAGAAAAAATTTATTATCCGTACAACAAATTTCTATGAGTTTTCTAGTACGCAGGATAGTTTTGAAAGAACATTTGAAAATGCTGTTGAAGTAGAAGTACGTCATAACCTGGACAGATATCCAAGTGTGATTGCTATGGATAGCAGCAATCGTTCATTTGTATGTCAGGTTGAATATCCCGACAGATACCATTGTATAGTAAGCTGGGTAGGTGAAACCTCCGGCAGAATCATTTGCAATTAATCCAATAACCTAATAACCTAATAACCAATAACCTTTTTACTTTTTACTTCGGACTTCCGTCTTCTGTCTTCGGACTTCAAACCTAACAGCCTAAAAGTCTAAAAGTCTAACAAACCAATAACCTAATAACTATTAACTAATCACCAATAACTAAAAATAATGTCAAAACAAGTCAAAACCAGTCTGGATTTCAACAAGAATGAAATCCAAAATGTAGTAGTTCAAAAACTGGCTGCTGCACCTTCTACGCCTGCAACCGGTCAGATATATTATGATACGGTATTATTGTGCTTCCGTTATTATAATGGTACAGCGTGGATTAGTTGTAAGGCAACCCCCGATGTAAGCAGTATTGGCACCGGTTTGGCAGTTTACAAAGGTGTAAATGCAGGGATATTGCAATTCAGGTCAATTGAGGCTGGTGTTGATGGTACAATAGATTGTGTGTTAAAAGCAGATACCAATACCCTTGTCATTAGTGTTAATCCCTCTAATATTCAGCATGATGATTTAGGTGGTTATGCATTTACGCATGGTCACATGGCTATTGATGCTCATATCGACAGTACTTCCAATCCGCATTCAGTCACAAAATCTCAGGTTGGTTTGGGTAATGTGACCAATGATGCTCAATTGAAAGCTGCTGACCTTGATACGGATGCCACGCTGATTGCAAACAGCGATTCCAAAATTCCATCTCAAAAAGCTACAAAAGCTTACATTGACAATAAAGTTTCGGGTGTTACATGGAAAGATAGTGTAAGAGTTGCAACTACGGCAAATATTACATTGTCTGGCACACAGACCATAGATGGTGTGGTGTTGGTTGCAGGTGACAGGGTGTTGGTTAAAAACCAGACTACGGCTTCGGGCAATGGTATTTATGTTGTTGCTGCCGGTGCATGGTCCAGATCATCTGACAATGATTCTGCTGCTAAAATGGTAAATGCAACGGTAATGGTTCAGGAAGGTACTACCCAGGCGGATTCACAATGGACTTGTAATACCAATTTACCTATTACAATAGGTACCACTGCCATTGCATTTGCTCAAATGTCGGGAGCAGGTACTTATGCTGCAGGTTCCGGTATGACACTATCGGGGAATTCATTTGCTGTTGATTCATCAGTTGCCCGTTTAACAGCAGCACAAACATTGACCAATA
>CAIUKU010000006.1 GCA_903899825.1 uncultured Bacteroidales bacterium
GGCTGTCGCTCTACCAAATGAGCTACTTCCGCAGTGTGTGGGGGGAGGAGGATTCGAACCTCCGAAGGCTGCGCCAACAGATTTACAGTCTGTCCCATTTGACCGCTCTGGTATCCCCCCTTTTTTTTTTAATGAGCCGATGGAGGGATTCGAACCCCCGACCAGCTGATTACAAATCAGCTGCTCTGGCCAACTGAGCTACATCGGCGTTGGTATCATTACATTCTTAAAAAAAAACAGTCCTCTTTTTAAAAAGGACTGCAAAAATAGAAATAATTTTAATACTAACCAAAATAATTTTACTTTATTTTCAATTATTTTCAATTATATTCCTCTTAATTTTTCTTTATGCTTTATTAATTGTTTTTTTAACGCTTCAACTGCCTGGTCTGTAGCTCCTTCAAATGTTTTGCAATTTTTCTTTGCAAATAAGTCATTCCCGGGTATCATTAACCTTATTTCTGCTATTTTATTCTCAAGGTCTTCTCCATTTTCAATTTTAAGAATTACTTCGCTCCCAATTATATCATTATAATTGCTGGTTAGCTTCTGAACTTTTTCATTGATGAATTCTTCTAACTTCTTGTCAGTTTTGAATTTAACAGAATTAATAGTAACTTTCATATTTGATAACCTCCATTTTATGCCCTCGGATGGGCTTGTTTATAAATACTTTTTAATTTATTAATTGTATTATGGGTGTAAACCTGGGTTGCTGAAAGATTAGAATGTCCCAATATTTCTTTGATTGCATTAAGGTCTGCTCCATTGTTAAGCATGTGTGTAGCAAATGTATGGCGTAATACATGCGGACTCTTTTTATTAATTGTTGTTATTCCGCTAAGGTAATAATTTACGATGCGATAAACAAGTTTTGGATAAAGTTTTTTTCCATTATTTGTTAAAAAAACATAATCTGTTTTTTCATCGGAATTAATCCCCTGTCTATCTTTTACTTCCAAAAAAAATAATAATTGATCTTTTAAGCTATTTGTTATAGGAATGATTCTTTCTTTATTCCTCTTTCCAAGAACTTTGATTGTTAAATTTACAAAATCTATATCTCCTTTTTTCAGATTTATTAATTCCGTCAAACGAATTCCTGTATTATATAACACTTCAAGAATAAGAATGTTTCTTTGACGGGAATATTCATCAGAAAAAATGTCATTGTTATTAAACAATGATTCCATATTGGCTTCTTCAATAAATACCGGAAGTTTCTTTGGTGTTTTGGGAGATACTATTTTTATGGTTGGATTAAGGGAAAGCAGATTTTCTCTCAATAAGAATTTATAAAACGACTTTAGTGTTGTTATCTTACGGTTAACGCTTCTTGCCTGAATACCATTTTCCATTAAAGATGCCAACCATGAACGTATCATTTGATGATCTGCATTAATAATATCAGAAGATTCAAACGTAGTATAAATATAATCACAGAACTGTTCCAGATCGCTCTGATAAGCAATACAGGTATTTGGGGAATACCGTTTCTCGTATTTTATATATTGTAGAAATTTTTCTGTTATCATATAAATAAAAAAAGGAAAACCTGATAAAATTACAAAAATTCTTTTGTAAAACAAGTTTTCCTTTTAAAATTCGTTTATGATGCTTATAAACAATTATATTTCATCATTTTGATGTAGCTGCTGAACGTAAATTGCTTTTAAACGTTGTTCCCGTTGAACTATAGAAGGTTTAATGAATTTTTGTCTAAGACGTAATTCTTTTACAACGCCGGTTTTTTCAAATTTTCTTTTCAGTTTTTTCAAAGCGCGGTCGATATTTTCGCCTTCTTTAATTGGAACGATAATCATAATGAATACCTCTTTCTTTTTTTAAATGAATATATATTTTTAATTGGGCGGCAAAATTATAAATAAGTTTTTAAATATCAAAACTTTATTTTAAATATTATTTGGGTGCCTTTCTAATCAATAGTATTGCCATTAAACCAAATAATAAAATAGGTATCCATACTGACAAATAAGCAGGTAAATTGCCTGAAGTAGCAAATACAGTTGATATCTTCATAAATAATATAAATGAAAAAGTAATTGCCAGTCCGAATGCAAGATTCAAGCCTAAACCACCTCTAACTTTTCTGGAGGATAATGAAACACCTATCAGTGTGAGCACTATAGTGGCGAAAGGATAGGAAATTCTTTGATATTTTTCAACTTCATAAAACTTAACCCTGTCGGAACCTCTTAATTTCTCCTGTGCTATAAACTTACGAAGCTGAAGATAATCCATGGTTTCAACGTCTTTGTTTTCTTTTGTAAAATCCGATGGATGAATATTCATTTGAATATCCATTTTATCACCTTTGATAAACGTTTCGTTCACACCATTGATTTGTCTGACAATATAATTACGTGCTTGCCACTTTCCGTTTAAACTATCCCAATTGATCTGATCAGCAGTTAATTTATAAAACAATCCTGTTTCATTAATCTTTTCAATTGAAAACCGATAACCTGTGTTGCTATTTTCATCATAACCTTCAAAATAAACATAAGTCCCTTTTTCTACCTGAAGATGAAAATTTGTTTTACTCGTTTTATTATTGCTTTTAATATATTTTTTTTCAAAAACCAGTCGATGCACATTAACATTAGGTATCAGAAAATTGGCTAAATAAAATGTCATTATCCCTATTACTATTGCCGACAACATATATGGTAAGAGAAATCTTTTAAAACTTATACCTGCATTTAAAATAGCAACAATCTCGGTATTGGCAGCCATTTTAGAAGTAAAAAAAATAACTGCAACAAAAGTAAATAAGGGGCTGAAAAGATTCACGAAATAGGGCACAAAATTTAAATAGTAATTGAAAATTATCTCATTTATAGGTGCTTTTTTTTCAATAAAATCATCTATTTTTTCTGAAATATCAAATATTACTACTACAATGATTATAAGCGCAATCGCATAAAAAAATGTACCTAAAAATTTCCGGATAATATAAATATCAAGTTTCTTTAACATTTGGTAATACATTATATATAACTATAAACGAATGACAAGTTGTTTAACCATTTTATTTTTCCATGCTGCAAACTTTCCTTCCAGTATTTTTTTGCGAGCTTCTCCTACCAGCCAGAGATAAAAATTCAAATTATGAATACTTGCAATCATTGGAGCCAACATTTCCTGAGCCTGAAACAAATGACGCAAATAAGCTCTTGTATATTGACTATCAACATAACTCATTCCATTTGGATCAACTGCTGAAAAATCATTTTTCCACTTTTCGTTTTTAATGTTTATGATTCCTTCACTGGTAAACAACATTCCGTTACGGGCATTTCGTGTTGGCATCACACAATCCATCATGTCAATTCCTAACGCAATACTTTCCAAAATATTGGCTGGTGTTCCAACTCCCATTAAATATCTGGGTTTTTCCTCAGGTAAAATACTACAAACCAATTCGGTAAGTTCATACATTATTTCGATGGGTTCTCCAACTGACAATCCTCCTATTGCATTTCCTTCTCTGTTGTAAGATGCAATTTCTTCTGCAGATTTAATTCTTAAATCACGGTATACACTTCCCTGTACTATAGGAAAAAGTGCCTGAGGATAACCGTATAATGGTTCGGTAGTATCAAATTCGTTGATACACCTTTTAAGCCAACGATGGGTAAGTTCCATTGATTTTGATGCATAATCGTATTCACAGGGATAGGGAGTACACTCATCAAATGCCATTATAATATCTGCACCTATCACCCTTTGTATATTCATTACCTTTTCAGGTGTAAATGTATGCCGGGAACCGTCTATATGCGATTGGAATACAACGCCCTCCTCTTTCATTTTTCGGGTTCCTGAAAGTGAATAAACCTGATAACCACCGCTGTCAGTCAATATAGGCTGATTCCAACCATTAAATTTATGCAATCCTCCGGCTTGTTGCAATGTATCAAGCCCCGGACGCAGATACAAATGATAGGTATTCCCCAATATAATTTGTGCCCCGATATCATTTTTTAAATCATTAAAATGCACGGCTTTAACTGATCCAACGGTGCCTACCGGCATAAAAATAGGTGTTTCTATGATTCCATGCGCAGTTTTGATTTCTCCAGCTCTTGCTTTTGATTTTTTATC
The DNA here is from genome assembly GCA_903899825.1 of uncultured Bacteroidales bacterium. Taxonomy (GTDB): domain Bacteria; phylum Bacteroidota; class Bacteroidia; order Bacteroidales; family JACABE01; genus JACABE01. The sequence goes on from CAIUKU010000006.1 coordinate 4,129, forward strand.
TTGTCCTTTTAAAGTAAAATCCATAAATTTTTGTGAGTAAAAATAGCTTATTAGTATATATTGTTATATTTCAATAGTTTATAAATCATCAAATATGTTTATAAATATTTGCCAAAGATAAATCATATTCGCATATAATAAATATTTTTGCATATCAATTATTATATATATGAGTTTTGATTTAATTACTGATAATCCGACTATTAATCTAATCCTGTATTTGTTCTATGGAACATTTATTTTCCAGCTTTTTTTTTATTGGGGGATTTTTAGTCGATTGGCTTTTTATAAATTTAAAAATCAGGCTCGTAAACCACAGGCAGTTTCTGTTGTAATTTGTGCAAAAAACGAATATCATAATCTTAAAGAAAATCTTCCGCTTATACTGGAACAGGATTTTCCTGATTTTGAAGTAATTGTTGTGAACGATGTTTCAGATGACGAAACTTATTTTCTTCTGAAAATATTATCCGATAAATATCCTCACCTTAAGATTGTTAATTTTGTGGATAATGTTAATTTTTTTAGCGGTAAAAAATTTCCATTAACCATTGGCATTAAATCTGCTAAGCATGATATTGTATTACTTACTGATGCTGATTGCAAACCACAGAGTATGAAATGGATTGAAGAAATGCAATCCCAATTCCACAGTGGAACTGAAATTGTACTGGGTTATGGAAAATACAAACAGGAACCAGGTCTTCTCAACAAAATTATACGTTTTGATACCCTGCAAATTGCCTTACAATATTTATCTATGGCTTTATCAGGTATGTCATATATGGGTGTAGGACGGAATCTGGCTTATCGCAAAAACCTTTTTTACAGGCAAAACGGATTTATTAATCATTATAAAGTAAAATCAGGAGATGATGATTTATTTGTAAATGCAGCTACAACAAAACAAAATACTAAAATTATAATTTCACAAGAGAGTCATACCGTTTCAGATGCAAAAAAAACATTTTCCCCCTGGATTACTCAAAAGAGGAGACATTTAACTTCAGGAAAATATTATAAGCTTTCAACTAAATTATATTTAGGCATTTACACTACAACTCAACTGTTATTTTTAGCAGGTTTTATTACCTTGATTTCTGTAGATTATACTTTATTGATTGTTTCTTCGTTATTCCTCTTTAGATTAATCAGCCAGCTAATAATTTACAAAAAAGTAATGTTGAAACTCAGTGAAAAGAATTTTTTATTGTTGGTCCCTGTTTTAGAATTATTTTTTGTAATTTTAAATCCATTGATTGTTTTAATAAATATGATATCAAAGCCTGATAAATGGAAGTAAATCTTAAACTCACCGAAAAAGCACTACGCGATTACGATTTGGTTCAGCTTGCCCTGGATAAAGGTGATCAGAAAGCGTATGCCGATTTGATGAACAATTACAGAGATTCTCTCTTTTTTATGATGCTCAAAATGACCAATGATGCTACCGATGCAGATGATTTAACCATAGAAGCATTTGGAAAAGCATTTAAAAATCTCAGTCAGTATACACCTGATTACGCCTTTAGTACCTGGTTATTCAAAATTGCTACTAATAATTGTATCGATTTTATCCGCAAGAAAAAGAAAATGTGTTTTTCGATGAACAAAGGATTTGACAATACCACTGAAGGGACAGAAATTGCTCATAATATCCCTTCGGAAACCCTGGATCCGGAAGAAAAATTTATTGAAAAACAAAAAATAAAATTGATGAGAGATGTGGTCGAAAGACTGAAACCACATTATCGTGAACTTGTTAAATTAAGATATTTCGATGAATTTTCATATGAAGAAATAGCTGAAGAATTAAACCTGCCTTTGGGTACAGTTAAAGCACA
>CAIUKU010000007.1 GCA_903899825.1 uncultured Bacteroidales bacterium
ATTATTTTTGAATCGCAAACTTTCCATAATTTTGTAATCTTCATATAACTAAATATTTAATTCTTAATCCAACACTTTCCGGCATCCACAAATCTTATTAAATTGGGCAAATCAGTATTTTCTGTTAAAGGATAAGTTTCATACAATTCACTTACTGAACTAAAAAGTAAATATCTTAAACCCAAAACTCTTCGTCCATCAGGATTAATATCATCTCTTGTTGCCAATCTCATTCCTTCAGGTAGCGTTTTGTATATCCAAATTCCGGTTAATTTGCATTTAATAGTATTCAATCCGGGGTCATTCATTAGCTTTTTGGCTTCCTCACAGCCAATTGGGCAGCCGTTACATTTATCCATGTTTACATTGAAATTTGTAATTGAATCGAATAGCCCAGCATTGCCAGATTATCAACTCTCTTTTTATTGGTTCCCTTAAGTATATCAAAAGCATACTGACTTATACAAATTATCTTTTGCTTAGCATCCACTTTATAACCGGCTTTTCTCAGGAGCTGATGATTATTATATCTTTTCTTATCTTGTATGAGCTTTGGTATTCGTTCTTCAAGCATTTTTTCGAGCAGGCTGACTTTTTCAAAAAAACAATGATCAGTTTCCATAAGGTTCATTACTTTTATTACACCTGCACGAGGTGTTGAATGATGTTTTTTTTGAAAAGCAACAGCTAACATCGGATAACTGAATTTTAAATATTTTCGTCTCAAATACATGGCAATATGCCTGGCATCTGAGATGGTATGATAAGTTGATTTACCGTGTATTTCTTTTACAGACACAAACATTATTTTACTTACCAATCTGTCTATTTCTTTTGCTCTCATGTCCTATAGTTTAAAAAGGAGGCGTATCATCAGGGATATCTGATTGCATGTTTTTATTGGTTGAAATAAAGAAACATTCTTTTGAAGTTCCATTTATGCTTCTGATTATTCTTCGGTGTGATCCATCTCCATTGCATAAATCAGCAGGATTTAATTCGTATCCATAATAGTCGCACCAGGCTTGAATGTGTGCTCTGAATTTTCCGGATCTATAATCGCTTTGTTGTTTCTTGGTAAGTAGTTCTTTAAAATTAAGAAATGAATTTTCCCTGATGATATAGGTGTTAAAATATCCATTGCTATCAGGTGATGTTTCAGGACGATTACCCGATTCATTGTAATTGATAAAATAATCATTGGCCCAATTAAAGAAATCTTCATCCTTTCCAAGTCCCTGGCTCATTATTCTTTTTAGTTGACGTTTTTCTAAATTGCCCAAAGGAGGATTAATTTTATAGAAACGCTGAACCATTTGAATACAATAAGCAATTAAATTGTAGAATTTTATCCATTCTTCATCTGTAAAATCATCGTATAAGCGTTTCCCGAATTTTGTCAAAGGAGTACGAGTTTCTTTGTAATCATTAAATTTGGTAGCTTCATGGTAGTAATCGCTTACGCCTGCATTGATTAATCTGGCCACTGTACTGCTGTCCATATTCTGAAGCTCAAAATTGCTTGAAATAAGCATCTTTCCGCTATCTTCATATTCCATTGTAAATGGTGTATAGTTTTTGGGATTTACTTCCCTTTTTCCTGTAACCTGAGTATAGAAAAATGAAAAATCAGCATATTCATGCATATCATCTATTTCAATATAATCGTGGAATTCTGTTAATCCATCATAAAAAAACTGGTATTCATTTTTATTATCCAGGGTACGGCCACCTTTGTAAAAACTAGCTCTTACATAAGTAGGAGCTTTACTCAGCAAACTCTTACCGGAACGACCAGAACTGGTGCCAACATCACTTATTCTCATATCCTGCAAAAAAGTTAACCAAGGCTTTCCCGGATCCTTGTATTGCTGGCAATGATATCCCAATACGAACATTAAGTTGATCATCAACAAATCCTGCTCTTTCTTTTCATCAGACGAAAGCGGTTTTTTATCTTCTTTTTCTTTACGCCAATGTATGGCTGCCAAATCTTTAAGGAAACGTACATAAATAAAGTTTTCATCATTTAATTTTAGCTCATACCTGTCTATTTCCTGCAATTGAGCAATTTCAACATTTAAAAACTGTCTCTCTTCGTCAGTTTTTGATGTTGCCAGCTTATCTAGGAGTTCCCGGTAATCTTTTGAGGCATTTACTTCAATGGCCGGCTTGTCAATTATTCTGATATCTCTATCAATCAAGTGGGAAATCTTTTTTGTGTTTACTTCTAAAAAGCCAAGGATATAGTTTTTTAAATCATCATGTTCTACTTTTTCAATCTTATCCTGAGTGATCTTCAAACTTCCATTTCTGAAGTTAATATACTCAGTAAATCGATCATGATTTTTGAAGTTGCAATTGATCATATCAATGCTTTCAAGGTTGGCTTCAATAATTTGATTGGATGTATTGATTTTATTCAGTAAATCGAGACCATCCATACGGTTTTTGCTTTTTATCCAATCCTTGGTAAATCTTTTTACAATACGTTTTACATTATCCGGATGGATAAGATCTACTACCTTCCCTTTTACCCAAGCATAACAATAGCCGGCTTTCTTATGATAGATGGATTCCATCTGATAAAAACCATTGCATTTCAGGAAGAAGTAATAGAACTCCATGTTGATGTTGTAATTCACTTTTTTGGTCTTTTCGTCAACATTTTTCATCCAGAACTTTGCCCTGCGTGCATTGCGTTTTAATACCAAAAAATTAAAATATGTTTGCTCTCTATCCTCTCCGGATAGATTAATAAAATCTTTCAGATCCTTACAAGGATTGCCCCTGAAATCTTTTTTCGATGTAAGCCATTCAGGAAGCTCAATGCTATATACTTCTATATGTTTAAGTGCATTTTTTAAAGACTGTTCTCTGCCGGTAGCATCCAGATCCATAATCTGGTAATGATTCTCACACAACTC
>CAIUKU010000008.1 GCA_903899825.1 uncultured Bacteroidales bacterium
GAAAATTGGACTTAGCTATACCCGATTATACGGGAAAACTGGCCATCAGGAAAATTTGGGATTATTCCGCAGATGTTCTTCTTACCCACAGAAAATGGGAATTTTCATAAGAAGCATTTCATAAAAATAGAAGCACAATGGTATTATTCTCAATATGTAAGGATGAAATAATCATTTAATGTTTAGGTTATAAACTTATGAATACTGAGCCGTTGAAAACTTTAACATTCATTTAAATCTTTTTGATAAAAATATGACTAACTTGGCTTTCTAAAATACAAGTTATATTATCAGCCATTTCAGATGTTGAAAATTTAATTTCAACTATTACTAAATCAGTCAGAATGCGAAAGAATAAGAACAAAGGAAAAAATTTATTAGTAGGTGTATTTGCATTAATAATTACATTGTTAGCTGGTGCTGATTATGACATGCAGAACAATGTCATGTCGATTTCGCATACCAATTTCAAGTATAATGCTGTTTCTACAGCAATCAATGCTTATGTTCCTGATGTTCGTAAAATGCATTTTATTGATAGTCTCGTTCAACATTCCTATAAAAAAGGAATGTTCAACGGTACAATTTTAGTGGCTGAAAAAGGGAAAATACTGTATGCAGGTGCATTTGGTTACAGCAATCTGAAAACCAAAGATACCTTGAATGTAAATACTCCTTTTCAACTGGCTTCTGTCTCTAAAATGTTTACAGCTACTGCTATTATGTTATTGTATGACAAGGGTTTGCTCGAGTATGATGAAGATGTTAGGAAATATATTCCCGAATTCCCAACTTGCGGAATTACAATTCGTAATTTATTGAACCATCGTTCAGGCTTACAGAATTACATTTATGTTGCAGATAGGTACTGGGACAGGAGTAAAGTAATTACCAATAACGATATTCCAGCTTTATTTAAAAACAATAATATCAAGCCTGCATTCCCGGCCAATCATCATTTTAATTATTGCAATACCAATTACGCTTTGCTGGCTTTGGTTGTTGAAAAAATCAGTGGATTTACTTTTACCGATTTTATGAAAACCTTTATTTTTACTCCTTTGAAAATGAATAATTCTTATATTTATTGTAAAGCTGATGATAATTTTATGAAAGGGAGTGCTGTTGGATTCTCGTATTTTTACAGAGGAGGGATGAAGGCTGAAGTTCCGGATTATCTCGACGGTGTTACCGGTGATAAAGGAATGTATTCAAGTGTGGAAGATTTATATTTGTTCGATCAGGCACTGTACCAATGTCGATTGATGAAACCTTCTGTTGTGGCTGAGGCTTTTACAGCTTCTCCGGATGACAACGGGAAAACCAAAAAATATGGTTTTGGATGGCGCATCCGTATGGGTGATGACCAGAAAAAAGAAGTCTACCATTATGGTTGGTGGAGAGGTTTCCGTACCTATTTCATTCGCGAAATGACAGATAAAATTACAGTGATTTCATTGAATAATCGAAGCAATGTCCATATCAATAATATTTTATGTCAGATTCTCTGGTATGGAGAACAAGCAAAAACAGAAGGCGTTGCTGAGGAAACGGAAGAGTAATTTACAATTAAAAATTACGAATTAGGAAAATAACCTAATTACTATCAGATATTCTAAGACTGCCTATCTATCTAAAGTTAGGCAAGATACTAAACCTATTTAAGCAACGTCTATGCAAACACCCCCATCTTTACAGCCCGGCGACAAAATTGCGATTATTGCCACTGCCCGGAAAATATCTCAGCAAGAATTGCAGCCAGCGTTTGAGATGTTTCGTAAATGGGGATTTGATCCGGTATATGGAAGAAATTTATTCAGAGATGATCATCAATTTGCAGGCAGCGATACAGAGAGATTAGAAGACCTACAATGGGCATTGGATGATGAAAATATAACAGCGATTATTTGTGCCCGTGGGGGGTATGGGACAGTGAGAATTATCGACCAAATTGATTTCAGTAAATTTCAGCTAAATCCAAAATGGATTATTGGTTATAGCGATGTTACAGTATTGCATTCTCATATTCACAAACAAATTGATATTGAAACCATTCATGCAATCATGCCCATCAATTTCCCAAAAGACGGAAGTGAAAATGAAGCATTGTCTTCATTAAAAAAAGTATTAAATAATGAAAATATTCATTATACACTGAATACTCATCCTTTAAACCGTAAAGGAAATGCAGAAGGAATTTTGGTGGGAGGTAACCTATCCATTTTATACAGTCTTATCGGAACAGCTTCTGATATTGATACGGATGGAAAGATACTTTTTCTGGAGGATTTAGACGAATACCTTTATCATATCGATCGTATGATGATGAATTTAAAGCGTAGCGGGAAACTGGCAAATCTTGCAGGGTTAATTGTAGGCGGAATGTCTGATATGAATGATAATACTGTTCCCTATGGAAAAACCGCAGAAGAGATTATTTCAGCAATGGTTGCAGCGTATTCATATCCTGTTTGCTATCAGTTTCCGGCAGGCCATCAAATTGATAACAGGGCATTAATTTTAGGAAGGAATATAACACTGAATGTGGGTGAAACGGTTGAAGTACAATTTGTCAATGCCAATGAAAAACCTAAAGGAATCTTTGGTACTTTAAAAAAATCTTATGGTTTTATACTTACTATCACTGCTTTTTTTGTTTTTATTTATGCATTGATCAAACTTATCAATTATTTATTGGGATAAACCAAGCATTATGGCAGAACACAATGAATTAGGAGCCAGCGGAGAAAAAGCCGCTGAAAATTTCTTAAAAGAAAAAGGATACCAGATCTTAGCAACCAACTGGCGTTTTGGCTCAGACGAAATAGATATCATCGCTAAACACAATCATTTTCTTGTAATTGTTGAAGTTAAAACACGTTCTACCAATGCATTCGGAGAGCCAGAAATTGCAGTTACCAAACAAAAGCAGAAATTCTTAATACGGGCCGCTCAAAACTATATCCAACAAAAAAACATAGATGAAGAATGCAGGTTTGATATAATTGCCATTGTTTCTAAAAATGGCAAAAATAGTATTCATCATATTGAAGATGCTTTTTATCCTGGATTAAGTTATTAAGCGCTTGTTTTACTTACTATGCGTTTAAATTATCAGAATCTGCCTGAAACTTAAAACCCAGCCGTTTACCTGTTTTCAAAAGAATATTATCTATATTTGCCTGAATTTCCAACACACTGACTTCTTTAACCTCATCATAGGGTGGGGTAAGCAAATCAAAATTAGAAGTATACAATATTGCATTTTCTACGATACTTCTGACGGCTTCTTTGGTCAGTATATTATTTTGAAAATTATTATAAATCAGACCCAATTCTTTTTTACCCTCAATGTAAAAATGGTTTTCTTTGTTGATAAAAACCCTGCCTATTAAATATCCAACATCATTTTCGCGGTTGTATTTAAAGGAATCTGCTAAAAAATTATAAATATTGATAATGCCGCAATACGATCGTTGCTTATTTTCATGGATATAATTGGTCCGCATAATTTCATGATTCCGTGAGAACTCAAAAACATTGGTATGCATCATAAAAATAAGCACATCTCCGGCAAATTTCAACTCCATTTCAAACGCATCCTTGTCTTTGTATTCGAAGGTAATTCTCTTTTCTTCAGGAGATAATTTCTTTTTAAACTCATCTATTATCTCAACGATTACTTCTTTAAACAGTTTAGATGCTTCAAAAGTATTTTTATATACTTCTTGTTTGAGGACAGCTTTACTCAGCACTTTTTCAAACAAATCAGATTGATTGGCATTGTCTTCCATGGATTCTTTTTTTTTCCGGATTATTTATAAGTACTTAAAGTGCCTAGAGTACTTGGAGTACTTATAAGTATATTAAAAAAAACTTATATTAAATAACTATAATTATCTTTCTTCTTATTATAAAACTAATAAGTACTCAAGGCACTTCAAGTACTCCAAGTACTCTAATTACTCCCTTCCCCCCATTGAAATGATTCCTGTTTTAATCCGGCAAGTTGCAACACCCTGTCAACTACTGTAGCTGCTACCTCTTCTATTGTCTGAGGTTTGCTGTAAAACGAAGGTGTCGCCGGACAAATGATACCACCGGCTTCAGTAACAGTCTTCATGTTTTGGATATGTATCAGATTTAACGGTGTTTCACGACAAACCAGTATCAGCTTTTTTCTTTCCTTCAGCATTACATCAGCCGCCCGGCAAATCAAATCACCTGCCATACCTGAAGCAATACGCCCTAAGGTTCCCATGGTGCAGGGACATATAATCAGTGCATCATAATTCCCGGAACCTGATGCAAAAGGTGCATAAAAATCGTTAGCAGCAAAGATTTTAAAGGGGAGTTGCTTATAGGTATCGTCTCCTATTTCATATTCCCAGACTTGTTTTGCATTTTCCGAAAAAACGACACCCACTTCTTTTATCTGATCTGATAAATCATGCATTTTTGCAAATAAAACTTTTGCATAAATGGCTCCACTGGCTCCTGTAACACCTATCGCTATATTCATTCTATTTTGCTTTGGCATGATTGATAATGTATTGTATTGAAATTACCAGGGCATTGTTGAACTGACCATATTGAAAAAAAATCAAGCGATCACCGGGGGCAGGTTTCTGTCGGATTCCCATCAAGGAATAATCAACGCGGAAGTTAGCATTCCAGCTATCAGTAATTGCATAGTTTAAGCCACAAATCCAACTGAATGAAAATTTACGAAAAGGATTACTGATAATATCCCATTGGTCACTCTCTTCGTAATAATTTAGTAAATATCCAAATGCTGGTCCGGTCTCAACAGAAAAATTTTTTGCCAGTTTATACTGAAATAAAAGTGGTAATTGCAGATAACTTAAACGCATTAAATATTGATTATAATCCCCTTTTTCAACATTTGGGTTATGACTGCTGCCTTTTTGTATGAATTCCATTTCCAGTTGAAGGGATGTTCGCATGGAGAGCTGATAATTAACGAACAATCCAGCATCCAATCCTAATTTATCATAACCTGCAAAACCGTCTCCATCCACTTGTGAACCCACCAAACCGGCTTTGATACCTGCGTTAAAATATTGGGCAATTGTATAAGATGAAATAAATAAAGTGATGAATAAAAATATGATTGTTGTCTTTTTCATCTGTTTATATTTTATTAAATTACTGTAATGGTTATTGTTATGTTTGTTAAATTTATTAATTCTGTTCAAATTTCGCCGATGGAATTTCTCAC
>CAIUKU010000009.1 GCA_903899825.1 uncultured Bacteroidales bacterium
AAATGTTAAAAGCATAAAAAAAAATATATAAAATCCTGAAGTTAAGGATTTTTTCATAACGGATCTAATTAAAAGGTCAAACTTAAGCCAAAACTTGGCATGAATGGAAGTTGATTGACACGTTCTTTTCTTAGTGTATTAAAATAGAAAAGATTATCTCTGTTATAGGCATTGGTGACACTCAGGCTTGTTTCCAAGGTAGAATTTTTTGCAATTTCAAATTTCTTTTTCAATGTTACATCTAAACGATGATATTCAGGGAGTCTTCCCTTATTTAAATCATCATAAAGTGTTCCTATTTCTCCGTTACTGGTTGTGATATTCTGATTTATATCCGGAAAGCTTAACTTTTCATAATTTCCTGATATTTTTGTATATGGAAAGCCTGAACCATAATTCCATCGAATATTAAACTCCCAATCTAATTTAGCACCAATTACATAAGATAGCAATAAATTGACATTGTGTCGTCTGTCGTAATGTGGAACATAATCCTGCAATTCATCACTTCTGTTCACATAACCCAAAGAGTAAACTGCCCAAATATAAAGTCTTTTAAAATCATATTTCATACTGTAATCTAATCCGTAAGCATTTCCATTTTCAATAATAAAATCTTTGCGAAGATAATCAGGTTTATAACTTAGACTGGATTTATTATTATAAGGATCAATGTCATCAAAAATCTTATTTCTGTTGATATTGGTAAGTTGTGAAAAGTTTTTATAATATCCTTCTAAATTAATAGTCAGATGATTGATAATGTCGTATTCTATTCCGAATATTGCATGTTGAGCCTTTTGTAGTTTGCTGTCTACAACATCACCCTTGTATTTTTCAGGTAGGTTGTCAGGTCCTGATAAAAAACCATAGAAAAGGTTCACAACATCTCTGTCAGACTTTGCATCTATCAGGTTTTGGGTATATATTCCTCCAGCAAATTTTAAGCGTATTTTGTCAGAAGCCAAAAATTTCATTGCATATCTTGGTTCTATTGACATTTCTGAAAGAGAAGCATAATATTGAAATCTTATACTCGGTTCAAACAAAAATTTTCCTACAGTAGATTTATATTTAAAATAACCAGCAATTTCAGTAGTGCTTTCTGTTTGTTTAAGTTCACGTTTTACAGCATTGTAGAAAGTATAATCAGTTTTAAATCCTTGTAATTCAATACCATATTTGAATTGATCCTTTCCCAAGAAATAAGTAAAGTTTAATCCCATATTGAATCCATTGATTTCACTCTGTTTGGGTAAATTATCTTTGTCGGTCATGGTGATCATATAGTTTGAATAGGCAACAATACCTTCCATTAATACGGAAGAATTGCCGGGTACTACAACAAAATTGGCTCCGACACCTGTTGTTTTCCAGTTAAAATCAGCTAAAGCCTGATAATTCTTTACATTGTCATTAAAATGGAATCCAAATAAATTCAATTTGCTGCCATTGGATCCATTGAAGGATAGTTTAGCATATAAATCATTGAAATTGAATGGCAAACCGGCTGTGTCAATGTATTTATAAAAGATTTTAGAACTTTCAGCCAGGTATGAATTTTTTGCAGAAACTATGAATGAAGTTGAGTTGGAATTATTATCTTTTTCTCTGGACAATGGCCCTTCTAATAATAAACCGGCACCGAAGGTACTGCTGCTGAATTTCCCACCCAATCTTTTTTTACTTCCATCACGGGTAGTTATATCCATAACCGATGAAATTCTATCGCCATATTCAGCACCAAAACCACCTGTATAAACATCAGCATTTCTTATGATATCTGTTTCAAATACAGAAAATAAGCCAATAGAATGAAAAGGATTATATATAACCATTCCATCTAACAATACTTTATTTTGAATGGGCGACCCTCCTCTGATATATAATTGACCGCCCTGATCACCGGTAAAAACAACACCGGGTATAACCTGCAGATATTGAGCTAAATCAGCTTGTCCGCCTATACTTGGGATTTGCTTTAATTGTTTGGGTGTAACTTTTGTTACAGAAGTTTTTGTTTCCTGTCTGGCTTCTTCCCTTTCAGCAGAAATATTTACTACATCTAAATTATAGGCTGATTTACCAAGAATTAGTTTTTTAGTTATTACTTCATTGGCTTTGACACTTATTGGCATTACAATTGAATCATAGCCTAAGAAAGTAACCATTAGTGTGTAATTTCCGGGTGGTATTTTTGAGATTACAAAATAACCATTAACATCAGTAGTTCCGCCAATTGAAGTCTTTTTTAAAAATACATTGGTAAAAATGATAGGTTCTCCAGATTCTTTTTCATAAACAAATCCTTTTATAGTACCATATTGAGCTATTACAGTTTTATTTGAAAAGAATATACTTAATGAAAAAACAAGAAGTATTTTAAATAAATTGTTTATGACTGACATAGAGGTAGATAGTTAAAATAATTTTGTTAATTGATAATTTAGCAAAGTTAATTTATTTTGTGATATTTGATCAATGAATTGCTATAAAAAGAAAAAAAAGAAA
>CAIUKU010000010.1 GCA_903899825.1 uncultured Bacteroidales bacterium
AGTTCACGAACACATTAAATAATAATTAAACATGTGAGTAATTCCGTATGTACAAATAAATAATTTTAAAAAAATAAAACATATGAAAACAATAGTAATAATAAATATAGTTTTAAATTTAGAATCAATTAATAAACAACAACTTTCTTAACAAAAGTCTGATACTTATTGAGAAGTTTAATAATATATACTCCGGGATTTATACTGAAATTATAAATTTCGCTGCCTTTTTTTGCAGGATAGGACGCAATCAATCTTCCGTTTACATCAAAAATATTCACGGTAGTTATATCATTCCAAGGATTTAATATGCTTAAATTGTGATTGTTATAATAAATTTCTGGAGTATTGCTTAATACTTCATTTACACCGGTAGCACTGAAATGTAATAAGAAACGATCTGGATCATCGCAGATAAGTCCGCTAAAATTGTAATGCGCATTACCTGATAAATTATGTAGAACACCAAGTTTAATATCTTCAAGTGTCAGATTGCCTAAAGATTGATTACCTTTTAATGAAATACAATAATTACCATCTGCTCCGGCTTTGAAGCCAATTGGTATCGTTGTATTATTTTGGACAGAAGTTAAATTATTAATACTCCATTTTTTATTCAGTTTTGTAGAATATAAGCTGGGAGCAGAAGGGTATAAGCTAAACATTTTTTCAGCTCCACCTATATCATTTCCATTTCCAAATTTAATGATAAGTTCATCACTGTATGAATTAGCAGTACTATTGATTGCCAATCGAATAGCTTTCGAATAAGTGGATGAAGATTTTAGAAAGCTTTGGTTTGAGTGTTCTCTGATCTCATTTGTCATTATCAGATTTCCCGGATTTGTAGCTTTTACCCAGAATCCCTGAGCCATTGCAATATTATTGGTAACTCCGTTAATAAATGTAGATGAATCTGCATTAGATATATAGGTACCATATTGACCTACAGCAGGGTTAGGGTTCCATATCCAAATGGCATATTCAGTTCCGCCTGCATCTTCAAGCATGTTTCTTGTCCAACCGTTGGATGCATTCCAGTTTATAGAAGACGGATAGGGGTTAGCAATGAAATTAAATCCTTCATATATACCAGCAGTTGTGGTAAGAGGAATGATAACTGTATCTTGATTTAATAATCCTGTGAAGCTTTTTGTAACAGTGCTGTCGTATGAAACTGCATATCCTTTACCGGGAATAAAAATAGTATCACCTGCATTTGCAGCAGTAAAATTTATTGCATCAGCATATTCTATCCAGCTACCATTGTTCTCACTCCATGCATAAAAACCATTTGTAGCATTAAAATCAGGAGCAATGTGTTGATTAGTTACCGGGGAAGCCAGCATGTGAAATTCATCCTGGTTTGGGGGATAATTATGAGGGATATAACATTCAACTGTTGCATTCAAAGAATTGAAATGAATTAATGATCCTGAACCACTTGCATCTGATTGTATTTTTAATAATCCGTTGATATTTAAATTTATACCTGCGTTTATCGTAAGTTTACCTTTAGGTCCTATGCTTAAATTATTGCAGGCATAATTGTTTGAATTCACAATGGCATGTTTATCTGCAGGGATTAGAACATTTGTCTCATAAGAAGGTATTCCATGATTCCAGTTGTCAGGATTTTCCCAGGTGTTAGAAACAGCAGCAGTAAATGTTGAATTTAAGGCAGATGTTATACTATTTCCTAATAAACCAGGTGTTTTATAACAATTACTGCTTGAATTATATTCATAAATAGCAAAATGATAAAAAGTTTCAGGTAATAAAGAAGAAAGAATAACTGAATTTCCAGTTCCATTATATACCACATAATTTCCAGTCCCTATTTCTGTACCTATGCCCAAAACAGTATCAGCAGTATAGATAACTCCATTATCAGGTTCCGCATTTACCGGGCTTCCTTGTCTGGCGATTACCAAAACAGCATTTCCGTTTCCTCGTGTCCATGCTATCTTCATGGATGTATTTGTTTTTTCTGAACTTGTAAATGCAGTTGACTGCGTTGAAGGAGCTGTGCATAATACAGTAATTGCTAAATCAGAAGATGAGCCATCCCCGCATGAATTATGAGGTGTAACTGTGATATTTCCAGAAATTGCAGAACTTCCATAATTAACGGTAATATTATTGGCTGAAATGTTCCCTGATGCACCATTTGGCAATGTCCAAAAATAAGAAGCCGCATAGTTGATTGGTGCAACTGAATAATTAACAGAAGTTTGCCCTTGATAAACAGTAGTTAATCCTGAAATACTTCCTGCAGCAGCAGGCAGAGGGTTGACTGTAATATGCAGGTTTGCTGTACCTCCATCACCGCAAGAGTTATTTCCTTTTACAGTTAAGTCTCCGGAAGTAGCATTTGCTGAGAAACTAACATGAATACTGTTATTTGTATCAATAATACTGGCACCGTTTCCAGAATAGGTCCAGATATAAGAAGTTGCATTTAAAATAGATGGAATAGTATAGACAACATTGCTTTCGCTCTGACAAACACTGGCTGCTCCTGAAATAATTCCGGCTACTGCTGGTAATGGATTGACAGTAATCGGGTAGTTGGCAGAAATTGTACCATCACCACAAGCATTGTTTCCTTTTACAGTTAAATTGCCTGAAGTAGCAGTAGGAGAGAAGCTTATGGTAATATTGTCAGAACTTCCGTTAACAGTGGCTCCTATGCCTGAATAATCCCAGGTATAAGAAGTTGCATTGGATATTGGAGGAACATTATAGGAAACATTGTTTGCTCCCTGACAAACAGAAGAATTCCCTGAAATACTTAAAGAAGCAGCTGGTAAAGGATTGACAGTAAGCGGATAATTGGCCGAAATTATTCCATCACCACATGCATTATTTCCTTTAACTGTCAAATTACCAGAAGTAGCAGTAGGAGAGAAGCTTATGGTAATACTGTCAGAACTTCCGTTAAGACTGGCTCCTGTACCTGAATATACCCAGATATATGAAGTTGCATTGGATATTGCAGGAACTTTATAGATAACATTATTTTGTCCTTGACAAACGGAAACTGATCCAGAAATACTTCCTGAGGCTGATGGTAAAGGATTGATAGTAATTGGATAATTGGCAGATATCACGCCATCTCCGCATGCATTATTTCCTTTTACTGTTAGATTGCCTGAGGTTGCATTTGATGAAAAATTAATAGTAATACTTGAAGTACTTCCGTTAATAGAAGCTCCTGTTCCTGAATAAGACCAAATATAAGATGTTGCATTTGAAATAACTCCTACAGAAAAAGAAACATTATTTTGTCCCTGACAAACAGAAGCCGTTCCTGAAATATTTCCTGAGGCTGAAGGTAAAGGATTGATAGTAATTGGATAATTGGCAGATATCAAGCCATCTCCGCATGCATTATTTCCTCTTACTGTTAAATTGCCTGAGGTTGCATTTGATGAAAAATTAATAGTAGTACTTGAAGTACTTCCGTTAATACTAGCTCCTGTTCCTGAATAAGACCAGGTATAAGAAGATGTATTTGAAATAACTGGAACAGAATAAGAAATATTGCTTTGTCCCTGACAAACTACAGCTGTTCCTGAAATATTTCCTGCAGCAAGCGGTAAAGGATTGATAGTTATCGGATAGTTACTAGAAATTACCCCATCACCACATGAATTATTGCCTTTTACGGTTAAATTACCTGAGGTTGCATTTGCAGAAAAATTAATTGAAATACTTGAAGTAGTTCCGTTAATACTAGCTCCTGTTCCTGAATAAGACCAAATATAAGAAGTTGCATTTGAAATAACTGGAACAGAATAAGAAATATTGCTTTGTCCCTGACAAACGATAGAAGTACCATTAATACTGCCTGCAGCAGATGGTAAAGGATTAATAGTAATCGGATAATTTGCGGAAATTGTTCCAACACCACAAAAATTACTTCCTTTAACTGTTAGATTACCAGAAGTTGCAGTAGGAGAGAAACTTATGCTAATATTATTCGAATTTCCATTAATGGTAGCACCGCTACCTGAATAAGTCCAGATATAAGAAGTTGCATTCGTAATAGAAGGAATATTATAAGCAACATTGTTTTGTCCTGAACAAACTGTAGCTGATCCTGAAATACTTCCTGCTGCAACAGGTAATAAAGTTACAGTAATTGGTAAAGATGCGGGATTACCATTTCCACAGGTGGAATTATATCCTTTAACGGTAATATCCCCTGAAACAGCTGTAGCACCATAATTTACAGTAATTGAACTGGTTGTACTTGATCCTGAAGCTCCGGTAGGCAATGTCCATACATAAGAAGTTGCATTGGGAATTGAAGGAACAGCATACACTTCATTGTTTTGATTTCGACAAACCGAAGTACTTCCACTGATGGTTCCCGGATTTGAAGCACCTAAATTAGTAATAACTGGATTTATATAATATGTTGAAGTGGGGCTATCGGTATAAGCATTTCCAAGTGCATCAGCATATTCACAATCTCCTCCTGAATTTGAAATATTATTAAATTGTATAGAAGGACTTCCTGTTTTTATTGTAAAATTCAAATCAAGCAGTTTGCTTCCATTGGCAAGGTTAATGCCGTTCGGGTAAGTATACCAGACAATATTTATTTTTCGCATACTGAGGGTGTCCATATTAGCATTGACTGTCATTCCATTTGAAAGGAACACACTATTTACATTCGAGTATCCATTGTAACGTAATAAATTAGTATCATAATCAAGGCGCAACGTCAATGCACCTATATTGGTAAAGTTTGTTACAGTAATAGGAAGATTAAAACTTGCATTTGGACAGCTGCTTACAGAACCTAATGTAGTAATTGGTGCATTCGCATTTGGTGCAGGGTTTTGACGGATCGAAATGCTTTTCTTGTTTTCAGGATTTGAAATTAATTTTTCTTTCATTGCTTCAGTAGAAGACTCAGAAAAATTTGATTTATCAGCCAAAGCCAACAAATTTCTATTATAATTTCTTGTTAAAGTGGTATTTTCTGAATGTATGCCCCTTTCTATTCTAATTTCTCTTGACTGACCTTGTCCTATATATAAAAACGTTAAGAATAGACAAAGTGTAAATATTTTTTTCATAGCTAATAATTTTATTGATGACCTGGCAGTATTCTTGATTAATAACGCAGTATTGAACCATTTTATTAACATTAAAAAAGGATTTATGTTTTAAAATTCATTTTTATATCTGCTTATTTTAAACAATTTGATAAAATTTAAATGTATTGATTTTTTTTACAAAATTAATTGATTTTAGCAAGTTTTTTAGCAATGCTAAGAAAAAATAGAAAAACGAG
>CAIUKU010000011.1 GCA_903899825.1 uncultured Bacteroidales bacterium
ATACTTTTTCTACTTTAAATTTGCACAAAATCCTTACCTTTGCTTTTGAAAAATACATGTTATTTATTGTTCCCGAAAAATAATCAAATTACATAAAATCAAATAGATAATGATAAAAAAAATATTAGTAACCGGATCTTCTGGTCAAATTGGTTCTGAATTGGTAATGGCATTACGTACTATTTATGGAGGCGAAAATGTAATTGCTTCCGATAAATGTGATAATGCTAGTAAAAAAATCAAATCAAGTGGACCTTTTGAAAAATTAGATGTTCTCAATTACAATGAAATAGATCAAATTATTGATAAGCATCAGGTAGATGCCATCGTGCATTTAGCGGCTATTTTATCAGCAGTTGGAGAAAAAAATCCAATGCTTGCCTGGAATGTAAATATCAATGGTTTAATCAATGTTTTAGAACTAGCCAGAGAAAAAAAATTATTAAGAGTTTTGATTCCAAGTTCAATTGCTGCATTTGGACCAACAACACCTGTTGAAAATACTCCACAAAAAACGATATTAAAACCAACTACAATGTATGGAGTAACCAAAGTTGCCGGTGAACTATTGGCCGATTACTATGTATCTAAATACGGTATAGATGTGAGAGGTCTACGCTATCCCGGAATTATTAGCAACGAAACCATGCCTGGCGGAGGAACAACGGATTACGCAGTTGCCATTTATTATGAAGCCGTAAAATCAGGAAAATACGAATGTTTTCTTAGTGAAAATACCAATCTGCCAATGATGTACATGCCTGATTGTCTGAAAGCAACACTTGATCTCTTTCATGCAGACTATACAAAATTAAAAAATCATTCTGACTTTAATGTAGCTGCATTTAGTGTTACTCCAAAATTGATGGCTGAATCTATCAAGAAATATATGCCTGAATTCGAAATTACATATAAACCTGACTTTCGTCAAGCCATAGCTGACTCATGGCCAAATTCAATTGACGATAGTTGTGCCAGAGCCGAATGGGGTTGGCAACCAGCTTTTGATCTTGATTCCATGACACAGGATATGTTAAAGGTAATCAGTGAAAAGCATAAACAAGGATTGATTTAATAAAAAAGGCTGCCAGTTAATAATATGGCAGCCTTTTTCATATACATTTAAATGTAAGCTTTTATTTATTTAAAAGTACTGATAATATGGCGAACTTCAGCAATCTTGGTTTCCAAAACACTAGCATCAGATGCTTCTGCCAGAAAACGAAGATAAGGCTCTGTATTTGAAGGACGAACATTAAACCACCATTCTTTGAATTCAAGTCTGTAACCATCAAAATCAAAATAGGCTATTGGCTTTTCCTGGCTAGAAAAATGCTTGCAAATAGCGTCCATGGCTTCTTGTTTTTGTTCGAGTTTAAAATTTATTTCTCCCGAATTGGCTAATTTTGAAATATTGGCAATGGCTTCCGATAATTTTATTCCCTTTACTTTTAAATTGCTAACAATTTCAAGCACAAGCAAGCAGGCTAAAATTCCGGAATCAGAATAATAAAAATCGCGGAAATAATAATGACCGGCAAGTTCTCCGCCGAAAATGCCGTCAATTTCACGTAATTTTAATGAAGCATAAGCTCTACCTACTTTCCAGGTATGCATTTCACTTCCAAATCTGCGAATATAATCACCAACTGCTTTTGAAGTCCGGATATCCTGCAAAACATTGCCTTTCAATCCTTTTTCTTCCAGAAAATAATGTGCCAATAATGCAATGATAAGGTCTGGTGAAATGAATTTGCTATTTTCATCTACAAACATAACACGATCTGCATCTCCATCAAAAATAATACCTATGTCACTTTTGTTTTCAGTAACTAATTTTTGTAAATCCACAATATTTTTAGCTTCCAAAGGATTGGCCTCGTGATTGGGAAAGTTTCCATCCAGTTCATCAAAAATATAAACAGGCTGATTTCCAAAAATATCTTTTATTAATAGACCTGCCATTCCATTAGAACAATCCATGGCTATGTTCAGATTACTGATATCTGCCAAATATTGTCGTTGAAAATCAAGATATTTTTCCTTTATGTCATATTCTATAATGCTACCCTTTTCAGTAGCAACAATGATGTTGGAAATTTCAATCATTTTTTTCAATTCGCCAAGTCCTGAATCCAATCCAACAGGTAATGCATTTGTACGGGAAACCTTCAAACCATTATATTCTCTGGGATTATGAGAAGCTGTTATCATCACAGATGCATCGAATTCATATTTTGCTGTAGCCCAATAAACCATGGGAGTTGTAGATAATCCGATATTATAAACATCAGCTCCACTGTCAGTGATCCCTTTACATAAGAATTCATAAATCTCTGGAGAGGATTCTCTAACATCTCTCCCAACCAATACTTTATTGGTTTTTAGTAAAGAGGGTAAAAAATAGCCAATGCGGTAAACATCATTTTTATTGAAATCGGTATTATAAATACCTCTAATATCGTAAGCTTTAAATGCGTTCATTTAAGTTAATAAAGTTTGTAAAGACAATAAAGTAATATCTATTCAATTAATAAATACAAACTCATTTCTTTATATATTTTTTTATTTTGTGAAATTTTTGAGCTCTTCAAGATATTTGGCTTTGTTGATGGAAAAAGTATTCTCTGCAGTAGCACCAATTACTTTATAGTCAGCAGTAGGACATTTGGCAAGTTTACGCAAAACACGTACATCCTTTTGAGCACAAACTTCTTCTTTCTCGCCCCAAATTATTAAAATACCTGTAATGTTTTTTCCTCTTTCTGCTACAGCATATTCTGGTTCCAACAAATACTTGTCAAAAGCCAAAGGTATAATGACGTCCTGATTTTTCACTTCTTTCAGTCTCTTTTGAACACTTTCCATAGTATTATAAGGTGAATCGGCAATAATCTTATTGACCTCAGAACGATTGCATCCAATAGCTATTGACAAACCAGCACCCATACCCTGTCCGTATAAATCAAGCTGGCGGAATTTGGAATAATATTTACGAGTATAATCAATCACCGCATTCAGGTCTTTTTCGAACTGAGCATACATGTAAAAATTTGTATTAATTTTAAAATCAGAACTTTCACCGTATCCACGATAATCGTATGTAATAACATTGTATCCCAGGGTTAAAAACTGACTAGCCATCTCTATCATTTTCGACATATTGCCATCGCCATTGTAACTTATGATAACTACTTTTTTAGACTCTGACGGAGCTTTAAATAACCATGCTGCTAATTGCATATTGTCTTTGGTAGGTATGCTTAACTTTTCATACGTCAATCCAAATTCATCAGGAAGGACTTTATATTCTTTTTCAGGTTTTAAAGCGAATATTGAAAATATTGACAGTAAAAATATTACAAAAATTGAAATTAAGGTTTTCATTTATAATTTTGTTGATTAAGTTATTATTCTTTTGGTATTTTCTTAAACATTTATGTTATCTATTGTATAATGAAGTTTAAAATATTTTTCGATGATTTAATGCTTTTTGATATTTTCGGGCATTTACCAAATGTTCTTCCATATTCTTTGCAAAGTTATGATAACCAGAAAAATCTTCTTTTGCACAAAAATACAAAAAATCCGTTTTTTGATTTTCCAGAACAGCATCAATAGATGATATAGAAGGGATACATATCGGGCCTGGTGGAATGCCAGTATATTTATAAGTATTGTAAGGTGAATCTGTAGTTAAATGTTTATTCAGAACACGTTTTATGGAAAAATCTCCGACAGCATATTTTACGGTTGGATCAGCTTGCAGCAACATTCCTTTTTTGACTCTGTTCATGTAGACACTAGCGATAGTAGCCTTTTCAGATTTTTGATTGGTTTCTTCTTCCACTATTGAAGCTATGATTGCAACTTCTTTACGACTCAAGCCGGAAGAATAGGCTTTTGCATTACGTTCATCATTCCAGAATTTCTCATATTCCTTTAGCATACGATTCATTAAATCTTTTGATGATGTGTTCCACCAAATCTTGTAAGTATTGGGAATAAATAATAATCGTAGTTCTTCAGGAGTCGTTTTATAATTGGAAAGAAAATCAGGATCGTTGAATTTATGAATCAGGGTTGTACTATCCGTTTCAATTTGTCTGGCCAATTTTCCAGCCAGTTGTTCGTTGGTACGGATATTGTTAAAAACCAGATTTACTGCTTCCTGCCTACCCGATCGAAGCATATTTACAATCTGATTGTTATTCATACCTGCTTTTAAAAGGTATTTTCCAGCTTTTACTTTATCAGTATAGCCTTTTCTTTTTGAGAGCCATTCAAAAGAGGATGTGTTTTTCAATAAATTCTCCTGTTGAATTGTAAACATTACATTCTTAAAATCATCATGAGAATGGATATATAAATAGGCATTTTCTTTGGCAACATTGGGAGCCAACACCCTCTGATAAGCAATAAATCCAATAACACACACTATCAACAATGCTGTGACGACAGCTCCCGCTATATATCTTTTATACTTCTTCATATTAATGCGTTGGAATTTCAGATTGCAAAGTTAAAAAAATATGCTTAACTGAAATTGGCTAAAACTTAATTAACTGTAAAAAGAACTCATCTTTCCACTTATTATTTACAAAAACCCAATCACATCTTTTCCCACAAATTTTAAATCCCTGTTTTGCAAAAAGTTTTAAACTGGCTTCATTGTCAGTAAGGATGCTGCAATACAATTGGTGTAATTGTAAAGTAGTGAAGCAATATTTGATGAGTGTTTCCAGTGCATCATTTGCATATCCCTTGTTACGCATTGTATCGTCAATTAATATGCCAATCCCTGCTTTTTTATTGATGGGATCGAAATCAAAAATATCAATACAGCCAATGGCTTTACCTTCAGTATCTATCATTAAACGGATCTGCTTGTTTACAAAAACATCCTGAACACTGAAAACATATTGTTCAATGAGATACCTTGAAAATGGAGCATTGGTATTTGAGATATGCCAGACTGTTGTATCATTTTCCCAGTTGTAGAGGATATCTATATCTTCAGGTTCCATAGCCCTGAGATGAATATTTTTACCTTTAAGCGTTTGCATTGGAATTGGTGATTTTTTGATGCAAATATAAAACTTTCTTTTTGTTGATATCAATATTAATTTTTGTTTTGGATGTTAACTAATTCAATTATTCAAAAATAAATTGGACTTTGATATTTATTGATGCATTTGAATGAAATTCATTTAATACAAATATTAATTAAAAAAAAAG
>CAIUKU010000012.1 GCA_903899825.1 uncultured Bacteroidales bacterium
ATACCTTAAATATATATCAAGAAAATAAATAATCAAATAATTAATAATTAAACTTTAACAAATATGAAAAAATTATTCACACTCATTCTAATTGCATTGTTTGCATTACCTACAATGAATGCATTGGCTCAAAACCCACCACCAATGCCCGCCAAGGAGAAAAAGCTCACGCTTACCGTTTTATTGCAAAGTTTATACAATGGTGTTGATATGAGCAAAGCACAAGACTATGTTGGTGGAGTTCCTGTTGATAAATTTCAAGGTACCGTTGCAGAAGTTATTACTGTTGAATTACATGATGCTGTAACCTATGCAACAATAGTTTATTCAACAACTGCCGATTTAAATACAGACGGAACAGCTGTTACTTCTGGAAAAACATATATCAGTATTCCGAGTAGCTATACCGGTAGTTATTATATTACCGTTAAGCACCGCAACAGTATTGAAACTACTTCAATAAATCCTGTTTCTTTTACTACTCCAACTATTAATTACAACTTTACTACAGCAGCCGGACAAGCTTACGGAGATAATTTAATGCTTTTAAATCCGGGTGGTTCACCTTTAGTATATGGTATTTTTGCCGGTGATGTTGATCAGGATGGATATGTAGTAATCGGAGACCGTGACATTGTTCATAATTCTGCAGTAGCAGGGACTACCGGATATGTAGCTGAAGATGTAAACGGTGATGGTTTTGTGGTTATCGGTGACCGTGACATTGTTCATATAAATGCAGTAGCAGGTGTAACAGCTGTTCTTCCCTAATAATTAACTTAAAAATTAAAAATAACATTAAAAAAATATAACTTATGAAAAAATTATTTATCTTTTTATTTTTTTCCGCTTTATTGTGGAATACAGTAATAGCACAAAAAACCTGTACTATTGAATTTTATAATCTGGTTCAAACCAACGAAACTGAACTTAGATTTGATGCACGCATGATGAACACATCAACGCTTCCTACAACAACAAATGCTTTTGCAATCAATGGGATTCAACTTACTGCTGCTTTTAGTAATGCTATTTTAAATGGCGGAAAATTCAGCAATGGATATTATTTGCTTTATCTTCCAGGTAGTTCTGAATTAGTTGGTCAAAATATTATTCCTGATATGGCTAATATTGGTGTTAATGCTAATCAAAATTCTTGGACATGGTTAACAGCTCCATTAGCAGCTGGTTCTGGTGTAGCAAATATAACTACTCTTTTTAACCATGCCAATTGGAAAAAAATCGGTACATTTATTTTAAAACTCAGAAATGTAATTGATGATGGTGTTACTCCTTCATTGCCTCATAATTTTGCAAGTGTAACTCCAAATTTTACTCCAACCGGTGGTGTTAGTACAACCGTAACCTGGTGTAACTATACATTAGTTAGTGGAGTATGTAAGAAAAAAACAGGTGCACAACCTACCGGAGCTGCTGCACAGGTTGCTGTTACTATCGTTAACAATTTTGGAAACAAAGCTCTTTACAGCCACAGTTATTCAGGTGGTGTATGGAATGCTAATGTTGATGTTACAGATGCTAGTTACAACATGCTTCCTTTAGCAGGAAACAGTGTATCTATTGGTACTTTAAATAATTTTGATCAAGACATTACCCAATCTGATTTAGGTCCTGTAGATGGAAGTTTAATGCTGAATAATAATTTAACTATAAAAGACTTAATTATTGAATCTGCATCAACTTTAACTGTAAACTCTGGTAAACAATTAAGTGTAGATGGTACCATCTATCCTATAAATACTGCTGTTGATGCCATTACCTTAAAATCAGATGCTACCGGAACAGCTTCATTTAAAAACAGCACAGCCGGAATAACAGCAACCATCGAACGTTTTATGCCAGCTTGGACAGCAACAGCCGGATGGCATTTGCTTTCTTCTCCTGTTGCAGGACAAGCCATTGCACCTAATTTTATTGATCCAATACCAGCCAATTATGACTTTTTTGCATACGATAATTCTGTACTCAACTGTTGGAAAAACCAAAAAGTCGTTAGCAATGGCATTACAACTTTTGACTTAGGTAAAGGTTATCTTACTTCTTATTTTGCAGACGGTACTCATAATTTTGTAGGTGCAATGAATGTAGCAGACGTTAGTCCTGCTGTATCTTATTACAGTGTTGCTCCTGCCACCGGATTTAATTTATTAGGAAATCCTTATGCATGTGCTATAGATGGAAGTCTGCTTACAAAAACTAATGTTGATAATTCAGTTTATGTATTAGATGGTCCAACCAATACTTACAAATATTTTAACGGTGTTACAGGAACTTTCAATGGTGAAATTCCATCTGCACAAGGCTTCTTTGTTCATGCAAATGCAGCAGCTCCAACAATTACAATTCCAGCAATAGCAAGAAAACATACCAGCAATAATTTCTACAAAACTGCCCTGGCTAATCAATTGAAATTAAATGTTCAATCACCTAATGCTACTCAGGATGTTGCTATTATTTATTTCAAAAACGACAATAGCAATGGTGTAGATGCAAATGATGCATTGTTAATGCCTGCAGGTAATCCATTAAATACACAGATTTATGCTTATATCAACAGTGATAAATATTGTATTGATGCATTGGCAGAATACTCAGCTCCTATTTCAGTTAACGTTGGATTCGAACCTAAAGTAGATGGTAACTTTACCATCACAGCCGGTGAAATTCAAAGCTTCAGCACAGCTTCATCTATTATATTACAGGATTTAAAAACTGGTACAACTCAAAACTTGATCAACAATCCTACTTATAATTTTACAGCTACTACCGCTGATGTTACCAATCGTTTTAAAATTTTATTTGATTTAGCAGTGGGTATCAACAATGTAAATGCAGTTAACAATAACATTTACAGTTTTGAAAACAGCATCTATATTAAAACAAACGATCAAGTTAATTCAGTAAGCGTTTACAATATGTTAGGACAAGAAGTTGCCAATTTCCAACAACCTACATCTAATGTATTAACAATCAATCAAACAAGTGGATATTATACAGTAAGAGTTATTACAGCTAACAATGTTTATTCACAAAAAGTATATATTAAATAATTTTAAAAAGACACATATATGAAAAACTTATTCGTAAAAATAACGATCATAGCTTGTTTGATATTATTACCAACATTGTCTGCACAAATGTTTGCACAAGCTCCACCTAAACCACCTGTCACAGGAGGATCTGGCGGACACGGTGGAAGCGGAGATGCTCCTGATGGCGCACCTTTAGATGGCGGATTAAGCATATTATTATTAATGGGTGCTGCTTATGGTGGTAAAAAAATCCAAAGCATCAGGAAAAAAAATAAATAATTTTCCTCACCTTATCTGATGTTCATCAAAAAAATATCAGTAACATTCTTAGAAAGTCTCACTCCGGTGAGACTTTTTTTTTGCTTATACTCAACTATCCTATTCTAATATATCCTCAAATCTGCAAGTCACGGGGTGACTAATTGATTATCATTTTTTTTCTTATAAATAATGCTTTTAAAGTCACCCCGTGACTATCAGTAAATTTGCTAATTCCTTGCGGATTTAAGGTATACCATTAATTTTTTTTAAATTATTTTTTAGAACGCGGATAACACAGATCCCTTGGGAAACGCTGATAAAACGGATTTTTAAATGTGAAGATCAGATCTTTTTGAATAATCATTGATAATCCGCATTATAAAGTTTTTATACATTCATTTCTGAAAATTAAATATGCTTATTCCATCCTTCTTCTTAAATCGTTAATCTTCATTCGATATTTTTTGATTTTAGAACAACCCGGCCTGCCAGATGGCAGGGATTAACGATTTTAGAATAATCTCTTCAACAATATTGCATCATCCCAAGTCACGGGGTGACTAATTGATCATCATTTATTTCTTATAATTAATGCTTTTTAAGTCACCCCATGACTATCAATTAATTAGCTAATTCCTTGAGGATTTAAGGTATACCATTAATTTTTAAATTATTTTTTTGAACACGTATGACGCAGATCCCTTCGGGAAACGCTGATAAAACGGATTTTTATATTTGAAGATCAGATCTTTTTGAATAATCATTGATAATCCGCGTTCTATTGGTATATTTTAAACCTTCCAGGTTTTGAAAACCTGGAAGGTTTATGGAATAATCATTCTCTTAAGTGTAAAATTTATCGATAGTTTTAAAAATCAACATCTATTTTTCAAATTTCTGGTTCAATACATTTTTCTATCAAAATATATTGTAGTTTTGTAATAGGAAAATGATTTTCATTTCAGCTATTCATATATGTACAAAAATGCCGAATTATTTGATAACAATGCATTGCTTTTCGAGGCAATGCTGAAAGATATTGAATCTGCGACCAATTATGTCTATCTGGAAACGTATCGCTTGAACGATGATACAGTGGGTCATAAATTCAGGGATGCTTTGGCAATTAAAGCAAGGCAGGGTATAGATGTAAGGATATTGGTTGATTCCTGGGGAACATCAGTTTCATCGTCCTTCTTTACACCTATTATCCGAAATGGCGGGAGCGTAAGGTTTTTTAAAAAATTCAAATTTTTCCTGGCCCTATTTACCAAGAACCACAGACGCAATCACCGGAAATTATTATTAATTGACAACCGTATAACTTATATTGGTTCATCGAATTATTCTGTATACAGTCTTGGCTGGCGAGAGTCGGTACTTAGAATAGAAGGAAAGATTACCCAATATTTTAAAAAAACATTCAATGATAGTTATCTAATCTATTTAAAATACCATTTTAATAAATTTTCGTTTAAAAAAAATATCCATGTTGGCGATTTCAAGATTATTCAGGACATCCCCTCCATTTACTTCCAGCGAATCAGGAAAGAATATACAAAACTAATCAATCAGGCAAAAAATGAAATCCTGATTGAAACACCCTATTTTCTGCCCGGTTATAAATTACGTAAAGCATTGATGGATGCAGGCGAAAGAGGTGTAAGTGTTAAAATATTGGTTCCAAAACATTCGGATGTAAAATTGGTTGATATGTTAAGAAACAAATACCTGGGAATGTTTTATAAGAAAAATGTTGAAGTCATTTTTTATACACCCAATAATCTGCATGCCAAATGCTTATTGATTGATAATGAAATATTTTCGATAGGTTCTGCCAATTTCGATTACCGTAGTTTTCGTTATCAATAT
Source organism: uncultured Bacteroidales bacterium (assembly GCA_903899825.1). GTDB lineage: Bacteria > Bacteroidota > Bacteroidia > Bacteroidales > JACABE01 > JACABE01. Next base: position 5,187 of record CAIUKU010000012.1, read on the forward strand.
GAAATTATACTGGTGGGCAGTCATCCTAAAATCAATCAAGATATTCGCAGTCATATTATGAAAACAATGCAGGATTGTGAAGCTTTTGATTTTGAAAAATGGCTTACCCGGCCTTTTCTCGAAAAAGCTTTCGAATGGCTGATGCTTCCGTTAAGGTATCTTTTATAAAGTTTACAAAACTAATACCTCAAATTCCCGGAAAAAAACAATTACATTCTAATTTCTAATCAAAATATAGGATTTAGGGTTTACGCTAAGCTTTATTTTACAAGCAATTTTTGAGTAAAGCTATTCTCATTTCCAGACAATTTTACAAAATAAACACCTTTGCTCAGTTCTGCTGCATTGATAAAAAAGTTTTTATTACCCGAAGGAATTTTGCCTTCGTAAATTGTTTTTATTTTCCTGCCCTGCATTTCAAATAACTCAATTTTTGCGGATACGTCCTTTGAAGTTTCAACAGGAATGCAGGTGATGGCTGAAGCAGGATTCGGATAAATAGCCCCAAGTCTGAGTGTTGAAGCTAAGTTGTTTTCATGGATGCCCAATTCCATATTGTAAACAAAATTCCAGTATCCATTTGGGGCTGTGATAGGTCTTTGCTGTAATTTGCCGGAATTTGCTTTCGCTGAAATATAATATGAGTAATTAAAAGCTAATACGGCTTTTGAAATTGGTAATTGTATAACTGCTTTGTAATAATTCGGTTGCCCGATTATAGGCAACATATTTATTGAATCGAATGAAGCATTTGAATTTACCTTATAAAATAATCTGGCATGCTGAATTCCGGAACGGTGTTTGATATAAGCTATAATTTCGACTAAAGGCTGAGAAAGCAAATTAAGAGTATCTTTTACAGGCTGGTGTACTATTAACAATGGATCGTTAGAGGCAATGCAATGTGTGATACAATGGATAGCTCCACTGGAAGGAATCGTTGAATTACAATTGATACCTACAACATGGTAACCTGGTAATGCTTTTTCGTAAATCCTTTGAGCTATGCTATCGTACTGAGCATAATAAGTTGGATATATAAAGGTTTTATTTACAAATACACCATTGGTATAGGTTAAATAATCTCCATTGGGTGGATATTGATTGGAGTTAGCAGGATCAGGTGGCATTGGCATTCTGATTACCTTGTAGGGTGTTCCGAAAGCAGATAAGTGTGTAGCCAGCAAATACTGCAGATTGGCTTCAATTTGCGGACCATCAGCGGTGGCGGCAGGGTATTGTCCGAATAATATGGTTTCTTCGTTCAGTAATTTTGAATGCATGTCAATATGATGAATGCCGTCATAGGGCAGTGTTTCGAACATGATGTAACGTTGAATCCCCAGATATTTTTTTGCCATGGTATCAATTTGTGCTTCTGATAAATTTTGGTTGTAACCGCCGCCTGTAGCATTTTCATTTAATATTAACTTGGAAGAAAATGCAGTGCCCAAACCATCACTCATAAAATTTCCTCCGGTTGCAACTAATTTATCGGGTAGTTGAGTCATTTCGTACAATGGAAGACCTGAAAATTTCGCGATGCTTCTTGCCAGTGTATCATCTTTCGGGCGGGGGCGGTTATAGGTCCAGTCAACCAGTAAAAGTGAATCCACCTCATTGGTATATACATTGTTGGCAGCATAATCCCTAACCCAAACGCTGTTAAAAGGTGCTAATACGTACCTGACATTGGTAAGATTCACGCTTCCGGAACTTAAATAGGACTTTACAGCATTAGAATCTGAACATACCACATAGACTTTACATTCATTCACTGCGGCACGTACAATTTCACGAAGGACGGATGTATAGCTTGTCCAGGTAACGATTAAAGCATCTATTTCTTCCCATTCTGCGACAGACCTGACTTTTGATGATGGTGGATAAAAATATCCCCTGGAATTATTGTTGGAATAATAGTCTTTCATCAGTAGTTTCTCCTGAGTTGTGAGCGATTTGGGTAAATCCTGAGCGAAAGAATTGATGGATAATAAAAATGCTATCCCAATTGCTGTTTTTTGAAATAATCTGATGTAAAAACGCTTCATTCTCAATGGTGTTTGAAATTAGGATGTAAAAGTAATACAATATCTTAGGTTTACAAAAAAATACAGCTAAATGACTGTATTTTCAATTAGATTTTCAATCATTATTTTTTGCTTTAATAGATTCAAATTGCAGACAAATTAATAAACCTCTAAAAGTGTATTTCAGATGGATATTTCAGAAAAATAGTATGTTTACTCACTTCGCAAAGAAGTAATTATATTTTCTTTCAGTGCTTTAAAAATGGGCAAATATATCCACAATAATGCATTTATAAAAATTAGTATCAGCAGCAAAAATAAGAATAAAGGATCTGGTGTGTGAAAGTTTAGCGTTATCAACGAAGGGAGGATTCCAATAAAAGAAGATGCCAGACCAATCGTCATTCCAATTATAATTAAGAATAGATTTTCCGAAAATATAAGCTTGAATATTTGTTGCCTTGAAAAGCCCACTGCCATCAGCAGTGCCATTTCCTGTTTTCTTTCGGTCAGGTTTCTGAATAATAGAATGCCAATTCCAAAACTTCCAATGATGAGCCCCAATCCTCCCAATATCATAAAAACAGACAAATAGGTATTGGTAACAGAATTAAATTCACTGAGTCTTTCATTTGTTTTGATGATTTCGATACCATAATCGATTAAATTCTTGTTTAAAAGTTCAGTAACAGCCTTTTGTTTTAAAAGAGGTGCATCCACCATTAGTAATTTAGAACCGCTGACCGAAGGAAAATTCTCTTTAAAATGCTGTTCAGCTATCAAAATATTGCCCTGAAAAACAGAAGAGTTCAATCCACCTGCCAACACCAGATAAAGTTTTTTGCCTTTTTCATTGATATAGCTTAATGTATCGCCAATTTTTTTAATAATGCCCCAAGTGATAACAGTTTGATCTGCAAAAGCAGGAATCACATTGTCGGCATAAGTTGTATTGAGTTCCAGCCAAGGATGTTCCTTGTCGACACCGGATTTCAGGGTTTCAAAAGAAAATGAACTGCGCTTATCAAAAACACCCGGATTCACGCCAATAACACCCGGCTTTTCTACATGATTCAGGTTCAGGCAACTTGCATCATCCCCGATGAATGATAAGAACTGAACAAATCCAACATTATTCAGTATGCTATCATTGCCAAGGCCGGCTTTTTCTTTACCCGCTGCAGTATTCAAATCTATGGTCAAAGCCACAGTTGTTTCTGCCCATAATGAATAGCCTCCGGTACCGGATTGATTTATATTTTCACTCCCATAAAATGTTTTCCTGTTGGATCCGGTTATAATTACCACAAAAACCCCAATAGAGAGCAATATTACAATAGATAAACTTCTGTTTCTGTTTCTTGAGGCATTCCTGAAAGCAAGTGATGACAAAGAAAAATTGCCAATATCAGTACTGGTTTTTGGTGAAATCATTTTTCCTGTAAATATCCATGAAGCCATCATAAACAATCCTCCGGATAGTAAAAACAATCCAGCATTGTAATTGACAGATGTTAATACAGAATACAAAACCAGACCCAATGATGCAAGCAATCCAAAAATAATCAAAATGATTGCTAATTTATTTTTTCTGTTCTTTCGTTTTTGAATTGTTTGAAAATTATTGTTTATCAATCCGGTAGCAGTTTTCTTGAGATTAAAATAAGTGATGACATAAATGGAAAGCATTGAAATTTCAAATCCGCTTAAGGCTCCGGTGAATAATGTCATTGGCTTGATTGAAACATCCATCATAGGAGTTCTTACAATATCACTCCAGACAGAATTAATGGCGGTCAGCAAACCGTAATTATATAAGATTCCAGCTATTACACCCAACAAACTTCCTAATAATACAGTGATGGTATTTTCAGAGATGCGCAAATTCATGATTTGTTTTTTGGTGTATCCCATACTCATCAGCAAACCGATTTCTGATTTCCTGGCTTCCAGGCTCAAAGCATACAGCATAACTGTAAGTATAATACCTGCAAGTATTACAAAAAAACTCAGGCTTACAAATAATTCTCCAAAATTCACACCACTTTCAGCAGCCTGCTTGCCCAAGGTCCTGGCATCCACAAAGGAAAGATTAAAATCCCCGGGATCAATTAATTTTAATATTTGCTGTTCAGGCTTGAGAGTTGAAGAAATAGAGCTAAAAACACTATCATTAAAACGGATGGCTGTATAATCACCAAAATTGTTCTGCCAGCACATTTTTCCAGCTGCCTTCGAAATGATTGCTTTTGGAGTGCCTCTGAATTCATTCCAAAAGGTTTCATCTTTATCTCGGATTTTACGAAGGTCAATGGGAAGATTGGTATTCCATTCCATGCAACGTATGGCATTTGCAAAACCCGGAAATTTTGGCATTAAAGTACGATTGATGCTCGCATTCCGTGTTGGAATGACCTCTTTAACAACAAAGCGATTGCTATCTTCTTTCAGTTTTCTATGAGCATCGATTACAAAATAGGTCAATGTAACAGTATCTCCTTTTTTTGCATTTAAATCCTCAGCAAGCCATTCATTGATTATAATATTGTTATCTCTTAAATCTTTTCCCGAAAAATTTTCTGAAACAGCTGAAACAAAGGAGTAGGGTGTTGATTTTTCTTTTAAACGAATGGAATTAACAAGGTAAGAAAGCAGGGTAGTATGTCCAATCTTTTTATCATCTAATGATTTAGATAATGCATGGTCGATAAATATTCTGTTGGAAGTAAGTTCATAATTGCCTATACTATCCAGTTTATTGATTTCAATCCCTGCATCTTTTAATTGCCATACTTCAGACATTGTACGATTGAGCAAATTTGTATTAATCGTTGTTTGATTCCCGGCAGCAATGAGCACAAGGTTTGCAAGTCCGTTGATATCCAGATGAGAACTCAAATAGGTTCTTGACATAAAAACATTGTAAGGTGCGACCTGATTACTTTTCAGGCTAAATCTGCCCATGGATTCATTATCAGCAATCGCTTTAATTTTCAACCTGAAAGAAACAGAAGGAATTTCTTCATTGCTGAATGGTGAGTTTAAAGGAATAACACTCAACTTTTCAACTTTTAGTACGAATTCGTCATTGACTTTCAACTTTAATTTTTCAGCGGTATTAGAACTGATAATGGCTTCATCATCTGTAAGATCAGGCATTTTTTTGTCTGAAATTAACCAGAAACTGGAATCAATTCCCAAAACCTGGGTTTTATTTATCCTGCATTCATTTTCAGGGTTAGATGAAACACCTCCAAGTAATACACCTGTAGCTGATTTTACATTCAGTTTGTTAGCAATAGCATCCGCCATTTTTGTACTAACAAATCTGTCATTGGATTGCAAAACATATTGAGTTTTTCCCAAGCGGTATTCAACCATCTGACTTAAAGTGTTTTTTACAGCATCACCGACCATTAATGCTCCGGTTAATACAGCAGTACTGATAATCGTTCCTGCAAGTACAGCCAGGTGCTGCTTTTTAAAAAAAAGTAAAGATTTAAATAGATAGTTTAGTTTAGACATAAATTTAACAGCAATTACATTATTCGATTTTTTATTTTATCAGTTTCCCATTTTGCAACTTATACTGAACATCCATTTTATCAGCCAGTTCCATAGAATGCGTTACAATAACCAGTGCTACGTTTTGCTCCATATGGATGTAAGACAAGAGATTGCCAATTTGTTCTGCAGATTCCTGGTCCAGTGAGCCTGTGGGCTCATCTGCCAGGATAATTTCGGGTTCATTGATCAATGCTCTTGCCACAGCTGTACGTTGACATTCTCCTCCGGAAAGCTGTCCGGGGAATTGTTTGATTTTATCTTCCAATCCAAGTTTTTTGAGTAAATCCATAGCCCTGGAACGCGCTGAATTTCTGAGTTTTTTATCTTTAATAATAAGGCTAGGAAGCAGTACATTTTCGAGAAGATTTATTTGTGGAAGTAAATGATGCAACTGAAATACAAAACCGATTTTTTGATTTCGAATTTTGGCAAGATTTACATCACTTAATTTTAAAATATCTTCATTGTTAATGCTGATAATTCCTGAAGTGGGTTTATCCAATGTCCCGATTATATTCAGCAAAGTAGTTTTTCCGCAACCGGAAGGACCAGTAATGGCAATAGAATCCTTGTTTTGTATTGTAAGAGATATTCCTTCAATGACAGATCTTTGAATTGATACTGAATTGTTACTGTATGTTTTAAAAATATTTTCTAATTTGATGTTCATTTTACTTTTCTAATTTTTGATTTTGTATGCAAGCCCTACAGGCTTGTAATGTTTGTTCTTTTTCTGATTACAATAATGAAAGCTCTACGAGCTTGGTATTTATTTTATTACTCAAAAAAAGCTTAATATATTGATTTTTATTGAGATTGTTTTTTCTTTTTTTACATGCAATAATGTAAGCTATAAGAGTTTGGTATTTATCTGATTACTCAAAAAAGGTGTTATACAATGATTTTTTATTAGTGTTGAGATTCTTTTTTTCTTTTATTACTTACAATAAGTAAGCTCTACGAGCTTGATATTTACCTGATTATTCAATACATGGCTTAATACAAGATTTTTCATTTTTATTGAGATTCGATTAATTCTTTTTTTACTTGCAATAATGTAAGTTTTACGAGCAAGATATTTATTAAATTACATCATTTTATATTTTAAATAAAACAATTTGAAACATGATGTCCGTAGGACATCCATTAGTGTAATCCAACCTACTGCAAAAACTTTTGATGCCTGTAGGG
>CAIUKU010000013.1 GCA_903899825.1 uncultured Bacteroidales bacterium
AATTTTATTCTCATTAAAATAATAATTTATATATATGAAAAAACAGTTCTTTTTATTCATTGTTGCTTTACTGATAATTAATACGAGTCAGGCTCAGATGAATTACTCACCTTATGAATTAAATATAAATACTCCCAATGAGGGAACTGTATATAAAAAATACATGTTGGGTAAAACATTTTTAGGTGCAAATTTTGGCTTATCCATACCTATTGGTAGTTATGGCTCAAATATTAATCTTGGTATGGGACTGGGATTGCAGGCGAAGTACTTTATTTCAGACCATTTTGTTTTTGGCGCAAGTTTTAATTTTTATCGCTCTTCAATTAAAGACGCTTATCTTAGTAATTTGGATACAATGTTTGTCCGGGTTGCTGATTATGAAAATTCTTTAGACGATTCATTACATCTAAGTGTATTGTCTGTAGACGGAGCATCAACACTTTATCCTTTTACTTTAAATCTGGAATATTATTTTTCACCCATGCAAAGATTTAAGCCATATGTTGGACTGGGTTTAGGATTTTATGTAATTAACCACAATATTGAAATTACAACCAATAAAGATAAACCACAGGGTTTTAGAGATGAGGAGGCTTTGTTTGCAGGATCTGCTTTAACTTCCAATTTTGGACTTACACCTTATGCTGGTTTTATGCTTGATTTCAATGAGCTGATGAGTGCAAATTTTGATATAAAATACAATATGATTTTTTCAAAACCCTACTCCTCTTCTTTGACATTTAATTTTGGATTAATGTTTAATTTAGCTTATAAATATTAATATTAAAAGCTTGTTATACTATATTCGACGGGTTGTTAAAAACAATCCGTCGTTTTTTTATATACTTTACCATAATAACATTAATTTTGCAAAAAATAATTGATGCAGGGCGATACTTCTTCATATAAATTAACAGCGAATACAAATAACACTTTTTTTGTTTTTTGTAAACCAGATACAACCGCCTATATAACTAAAGCTGATTCGATGCAGCTACAATCAGATTCTTTAAACTACAACTTTTTTTTTGATTTTGCCGCCAAACAACTTTATAATAAAGTGCATTTTTCAACTCCAAATACAAGGGAGTCGATGTTTACAGCACATCAGTTAAAAGTCAGAGATGCAAATCCTATCCTGAAAAAAAACTTCTCAAATGATTGGATGGTCATATTATTATTGTTATGTTTTTCATTATTGGCCTGGATTTTGTCTTTTTCCGTCAAAAGAGTAAAGCAAATCATAAAAGCCTCTTATTCAAACAGAACAATTAATCATTTAATCAGAGATGGCGATTTGTTTAAAGAAAGAATAACATTAGCTTTTGGTATCATATACTTTCTCAGTATTTCTCTGTTTATATTTCAATGCAGTCATTACTATTTAAATCTGAAAGCAACAGCTTATTATTCTTTATTCTTCTTCTTAAAAATACTACTGATAGTCATAGTCGCTTATTTAATAAAACTAAGTGCAACAAAATTTATTGGGATTGTATTTAAAAACAATAGCGCTTCCTATGTTTACCTCTTAAATGGTTTTATTTTTAACATAATTACCGGTATAATATTACTCCCTTTATTGCTTTTTATGATATACTCAAAATCTACAATAAATTCATTTACAACAAACCTGAGCATTGTAATTGTCATTTCCTTAAGTTTAATCAGATTTTTCAGATATATAATTATTGGAGT
>CAIUKU010000014.1 GCA_903899825.1 uncultured Bacteroidales bacterium
ACGGAACACTCGGAAATGATTCGGTGTGGCAGACAGAAGCACTTTGGGAAGTAAATGCTTCAAACACTGCCAAAACCATAACCGGTTTAAGCGAAAACACCAAATACGTTTTTAAGGTAAAAGCAAAAAATGGCAGCAATGTGGAAACGGATTTTAGCAGTAAAGATTCCCTTTATACGCTGGCCAAAGTCCCAGCAGCACCAACAGTAAATGCGGCATCAACAACCTCTTTAAATGTTGCCATCAACGCCAATGGAAACCCTGCAAACACCACTTATGCCATTCAGGAAACAGGTGGCAGCAAATATGTACAATCTGATGGATCGCTGGGAGATAACGCTGTTTGGCAAACCGAGGCAGTTTGGGAAACCAATGCCGGCAACACTGCCAAAACGGTAACCGGATTAAACGTCAATACCCAAAATACCTTCAAGGTAAAGGCAAGAAATGGAAATGATGTCGAAACAGCTTTCAGCGGAACAACATCGCTTTATACGCTGGCCAACGTGCCTTCACCTCCTACGGTAAACAACCCAACAGCCACTACGTTGGATGTTACAGTAAATGCAAACGGAAATCCTGCAAGTACAGAATTTGCTATTCAGGATTCTGTTAATGGAACTTTTTTACAAGCCAGTGGAACAATGGGAGCAACTGCTGTTTGGCAAACAGCTACTATCTGGGGAACAAAAACGGTTACTGGTTTAAGTACCGGAGTTACTTATTATTTTAGAGTAAAAGCCAGAAATGCAGATAGTATTGAGACAGCTTATGGTTTGACAACAGCACAAAATACATGTTCAAACCCAACAACAGGAGGAAGTATTGCTGCATCACAAACTATATGCTATTCAACTGCAGCTGCTGCACTTACAAGCACTTCGCTTCCTGATAATTATGGAGGAACGCTGGAATACAAATGGCAGTATGCTACTACCACCGATTCTACAGCATTTAGTGATATCGCATCCACTGATTCTGTTGGTCATTATCCCGGTATACTTATAGTAACCAAATGGTTTAGACGTCTTGCCCGTGTAAATTGCAAGGCAGACTGGGTTGGAGCTGCAATTTCTAATGTGGTAAAGTTAACGGTACGGCCGAATTTCACGGCAGGAACTATAGCTTCTACAGGCGAAACCATTTGTTACAACGGTAATCCTACTGAGATAGGCAGTACAACTTTAGCAAGCGGAGGTGATGAAAATATAAGTTATCAATGGCAAAGCAGTTTAAATGCCGGATTCAATTCACCTACTGACATTAATTCAAATACTGCTAGCTATACTCCTGATGCAGGACTGACAATAACCACCTGGTATCGTCGTCAGGCTAAAGACGGAAGTTGTAATGGTTTTACATCCTCAACCGGATTGTGGAAAGTTACCGTTCGGCCAAACTTTACTTCCGGAGTAATTGCATCAGCGGGAGAAACTGTATATTATGATGGAAATCCGGTAATTATAAATAGTACAACAGATGCAAATGGTGGCAACGAAATAATTTCTTACAAATGGCAAAAAAGCTTAATAAGTTCATCTTCCGGATTTATAGATCTTCCTGGAGCTATTGTTGCTACTTATGATCAGGATACAATTACAGTAACTACCTGGTATCGTCGTCAGGCTAAGGATGGATTGTGTAATACCAACTGGAATATTTCCACAGGAGTATGGAAAACTACCGTTGTAAATGCACCCTCTGTTTTGGTCAGAAATACACTCAATACCGGTTATGGTTCTTTGCGAACAGCTATTGCCAATGTTGCCGATGCAGGAACTATTAGTTTTGTTGATGGATTAAACGGACAAACAATCAATTTAACCAGTGGCACGATTACTATAGATAAAAATCTTACATTGAACAACAGCAATCATACATCCGGTATAAGCATCAGTGGAAGCGGTGATAATATTACTATAAATACAGGCAAAAAGCTCACTTTAGCATCCAATTGTAAAATTACAGTTATCGGAGCCATTAAGAACAATACCGGAATCAGCGGTTTACAAATTGAATCCGGAGCTTCTTTTATTCAAAATAATATTAATTTAGCTGCAACTATAAAAAGAGAACTGAGTAATAAATGGCATTTGTTTGGATCTCCATTTAAGAAAAATGCAGGTGCTGTGCTGACAAGTATTACTCCTGTGGGCGGGAGTGTTCAGATGAAACCCTATACCAATGGAAGCAATTGGCTGGCCAATGTAACTTCTCCTAATTATTATCTGTTACCAACACAAGGATATGCTGTAAAAACAAATATAACTTATACTGTGTCTCTAAGTGGAAACTTGTATTACAGTCCAACTTCATTTGATTATACCAATACATTGGTTTACACAGGAACAGCTTCTACCCAGAGCTGGAATCTGATGGCCAATCCTTATACTTCCTATATTGACTGGAGATTATTAGGAAAAACAAACCTGAATAATTCACTTTATTTATGGGATAATACTTTGTATCCTACTATTTCACCAGTTGCAAATGCTGTTTATTTCAGAACATTCAATGCTCAAACCAATGTCGGGGTTCCTGCAGGTACATTGCCTTATATAGCACCATTACAAGGATTCTTTGTAAAAGCAATTTACACAACACCCAAACTCAGTTTTCCTCCATCTGCACGTGTACATAATACGGCTACTTATTACAAAGATGCCTCAACAACCGATATTCTTGTCCGTTTGAAAACTGAAACTGAAGCAGGAATGGATGAATTGGTCATTTGCCAAAATCCAGATGCAAAGCTTGATTATGAGGGATTTGATTCCGAGAAAATGTTCAGTGATTTGCCGCTTGAAATCTATTCACAATCTTTAACGGGTGAAAAACTGGTCATCAATACGATCAATAATACTCAACATACAATCATTCCTTTAGGTATAAAAGGAACTGCAGGATCAAAAGCAAAAATAACCACTTTTGGACTGGAAACAGCAGAACAAATATACCTGGAAGATCGATTCAAAGGAAAACTCATCAACCTGACAGAAAATACCAGCTATGAGTTTGAGTTTCCAACTGATCATATCACCGGAAGGTTCTTTATCCGTTTCGGGGATATCAATTCAGCGTTACTATCATCAGATGTGAAAATATTTGAAAATGATAAGATTCTGAATATTATTGCTCAGACCGGTGAAAACATTGAGATGGTTGAGGTATTTACAGTAACCGGAGCCAGGGTATTTAAATCTGAACCAGGAAATAATATGTTATCAACAAAATTAAATCTAACTACAGGAGTATATCTTGTGAGAATTAAAACTAATTTTGGGATTCAAAATGTGAAAATAAACTGGAAGTAAATGGGAATTAATAATTTGAAAATTTGAAAATTTGAAAATTTGAAAATTGAAACAATAATAACCTAATAACTTAATAACCATTAACCAATAACAAAAGAGCTTGTGTCCATCGATGCAGGCTCTTTTTATGTAATCAATGTTTTTTTTAATAAAATTATACCTTGCTATATAAAAACGTAATATTGACAAGTAAAGAAATTTTTCAGCAAAAAGGTATCCCTTCTTTTTATTATTTCTGACCTTCAGATTCCGACTACTTAATTTAGATTTGTCTTCAGTAAAACATCGATAAAGCAAGCTGATTCCGACATCATTTTCGGCATGTAGCAAGCTTTTTTTATTTAAACAGAAATATACTACAGCAATTTATTCTACGTTGAATATTTTGTAAAACAGCAAAAAATAGGTATTTTTGTAAAAAATAATTAATAGCCATGAGACTTTCATTTTTTAAATTACCAAAAGCGAAAGCATTTGATTATAAGCCTTTGTATTATGATCCTAAAAAGGATGTTGAAATAAATTCAACCTTAAAAAAAGAAACTAACAGAACAGAAGAGTTAAAATCAGGACTTAAAGCCGAAATGCATGAAAAATGGGCAATTGGCCGACATAAAGGTAGTCAGGCCAGAGGTTTTATCAATTCGAGAAATGTATTGATATATCTTGCAATTGCTTTAATGTTGCTATATTTTATTTTTGGATAGGAAAAAGGAAGTTTTAAGTTAAATAAAGTTTTAAGTTTGATAAAGTTTTAAGCTAAATAAAGTTTTAAGTTTTAAGAAAATAAAAAACTAATCACTTAACAATTAACAACATAACACTTAACACTAAACGCAGTTACCAATCACCAACCACCAATCACCAATGTCAGACATCATCCATTTATTACCCGATGCAGTGGCCAACCAGATAGCGGCCGGAGAAGTAATACAACGCCCTGCCTCAGCGGTTAAAGAATTACTTGAGAATGCATTGGATGCCGGGGCTACTCACATTGAGCTTATTGTAAAAGATGCCGGCAAAACACTGATACAAATTATTGATAATGGGAGTGGTATGTCAGATACCGATGCCCGTTTGAGTTTTGAAAGACATGCCACATCAAAAATAAACAATGCCAATGATTTATTTTGCATACGCACCATGGGATTCAGAGGCGAAGCCCTGGCTTCTATAGCAGCCATAGCGCATGTGGAACTAAAAACCAAATTGCATGATGCCGGTCTGGGAACACATATCATATTGGAAGGCAGTGAAGTAAAAAGCCAGCAAGCCTGCCAGTATTCCGGAGGGACTTCTATTTCCATTAAGAATTTGTTTTTCAACGTTCCAGCCCGACGTAATTTTTTAAAGTCTGATGTACAGGAAGCCAACCATATTCTGGAAGAATTTTACAGGGTTGTTTTAATACATCCAACGATTGCGTTTACTTACCATCACAATGGGAAACTTATTTATCAGCTGGAAAAGTCAAATTTAAAACAACGCATCGTTAATGTTTTCGGCAAGTCGTATGCTGAGAGATTGATACCTATCGAACAGGAAACCAATATTGCAAAATTTAACGGATTTATTGGTAAACCTGAGTTTGCAAGAAAAACAAGGGGAGAACAATATTTTTTTGTAAACAAACGCTTTTTTAAACATCCTTACCTGCATCATGCTGTGGACAATGCTTTTCAGGAATTATTACCGGAAAAATCCTTTCCGTCTTATTTTATTAACTTTGATATTGATCCCAAAGAGATTGATATCAATATTCATCCTACCAAAACAGAAATTAAGTTTCAGGATGAAAAAACGATGTATGCCATGCTTCGTTCTGTGGTAAAACAAAGTATCGGGAAATTTAACATTGCACCAAGTATTGATTTTGATTTAGAGCAAAGCTTAAATCTGATGCCACCACCGGTAAATTATGAAATTAAACATCCTTCTGTAAAGATTAATCCTGGTTTTAATCCATTTGATGATAAAAACCAAAGAAGCTATTCTCCTCCAAAACCTACTGAAAGAGAACAGCATAATATACAAAACTGGGAGAAATTAGTAAATGAGACTAAAACAGCAGCGGTATCCTTCAAATATATTCCTCAGGAAAAACAACAGAATCTAGATGAAGAACTGAATGCAAATATTTCTAAAACAATTAATTATAGTTTTTTTCAACTTCAAAACCGTTTTATTGTTACTACCGTTAAATCAGGATTGATCATTATTGACCAACAAAGTGCCCACGAACGTATCTTATATGAACAGTTTATAGAAACGATTGAACATCACAATGGGGTTTCACAACAACAACTTTTTCCGCAAACCATTGTTTTTAGTCCATCAGACAGTGAACTCCTTAAAGATTTGAAAAACGAGATGGCATTGTTAGGTTTTGATGTCAATGAATTTGGTCTGAATACATTTATTGTGAATGGGATTCCTGCCAATATGGCAGATGAAAATATCAAACATATCATAGAAGGCATGCTTGAAAATTTTAAAAAAAATCTGATGAGTTTAAAGGTAGATAAAAAAAATAACTTAGCTTTGTCGATGGCAAGAAATATGGCCATCAAACCCGGTAAGGTACTGATGCTGGAAGAAATGCAAAATCTGATTGACCGTCTTTTTGCATGTAAGTTACCCTATCAGTCACCATCCGGAAAAAAAATATTGATATCCATCTCACTGGATGAATTATCAGAAAAATTTAAATAAAAAAATAAATGGCTTTAGAACAATTTCGACCGAGAGGCTTCAACTTTTTACCGCCCGTTGTTAAGAATTTATTGATTATCAATGGACTCTTCTTTCTGGCTACCATTACTTTCGATACAGTATATCATGTTGACCTGGACAAATACCTGGGTTTGTTTTATTTTGAATCTCCGTATTTTCAACCATGGCAATACATTACCTATATGTTTATGCATGCCGGATTTAACCATATTTTATTTAATATGTTTGCATTGTGGATGTTTGGATATGCATTGGAAAACTATTGGGGTGGAAAAAAATTTCTGTTTTATTATCTGGTAACAGGTGTTGGGGCTGCATTGATACAAACAATGGTTAACTGGTATGAAATTTCTTCCATTAAAGACGCTGCTTTGATTTATCAGAATGCTCCTTCTCCCGAAGCTTTTGTTGATTTTTTGAGAGTAAACTTTAAAGGGAGTTATAATCCGGAAGGATTACAGGCTTTTATTTCAAACTGGTCGCTTACACCCAACAATCAAAATTTTGTTCAGGAATCATATAGTATTGTAAATGATTTTATTACTTCAAAAATAAATATACCTACTGTTGGTGCATCAGGTAGCGTATTTGGGATTTTATTGGCTTTTGGGATGATGTTCCCCAATCAACTTTTATATATTTATTTTTTATTCCCTATAAAAGCTAAATGGGTTGTTATATTTTATGGTGCAGCTGAATTGTATTTTGGAGTTACCAATACTCAAAGTAATATAGCACACTTTGCCCATTTAGGTGGCATGCTTTTTGGTTTTTTTATGATACTTTACTGGAAAAAGAACAATACACATCACAATTATTATAACTAATGAATAATCCGTCATTTAATCAGTTCAAAGATTTTTTTAATCAGAAAACCATTTTGGTTCAGCTGATTAAGATCAATGTTTTTGTATGGTTGTTTGTTGCAATCGTTTCATTGTTTTCATTTTTATTTCAACTTGATATTTCAACTGCAGTGATCGATTGGCTTGCACTTCCATCGGGCATTGATAAACTGATCAGCCGTCCCTGGACATTTTTCACATATATGTTTTTACACAAAGATTTCTTTCACATTTTTTTCAATATACTGATGTTGTATTTTGGTGGTTTTTTATTTACTCAACACATTGGGAGTAAAAAACTATTGCCAACCTACATCTGGGGCGGAATTTGGGGTGGAATTTTTTACGTTTTAGCATTTAACTTCTTTCCTGTATTTAATCAGTTTGTTTCATTTTCTATAGCTTTAGGAGCCTCTGCTTCGGTTATTGCAGTCATCATAGCTATCGCAGTTACCAAACCGGAACTGGAAGTTCAATTGGTTTTTTTGGGTAGCGTTAAACTGAAATATATTGCTATTGTTTTACTGCTACTCGATTTGGTAAGTATTGAAAAAGGAAATCCGGGTGGACATATTGCTCATTTAGGCGGTGCTTTTTATGGACTTATCATGGCAATGAATCTTAAAAATAAATTCTTGCATTTTCATGCTTTCAACATCAAAAATCCATTTTTAAGAAAGCCCAAGATGAAGGTTTGTAAAAATGAAAACCCATCCCGGCCAATTTCCGATGATGAGTTTAATCGAATAAAAGCTGAAAAACAAAAAAGGATTGATATTATTCTGGATAAAATCTCTAAATCAGGATATGATAATCTGAGTAGTGAAGAAAAAGAGTTTTTATTCAGATCTTCTAATTAACAAAATATAAGGAATTCAATTTAAAAATGGCTAAAAAATCGAAGCACTCAATTTTTACTACAATTGTTTTTATTCTTAATATTTTTTTTGCAATCAGCTTATTGATTTCGTATTTGGCTTTTTATATAAGTCCTGAAAAATACTGGATCATTGCTTTTTTTGGACTTGCTTATCCTTTTTTGCTTTTGATTAATATCTTTTTTGTTATTTTCTGGATTGTTTTGGTCAAAAAACATATTATAATGTCAATCATTGTAATTCTGATAGGTTACAACCATCTGATCAATACTTTTCAATTCTCATCGAATCAGTTGAAAGATAATGAAAAATCAATCAAGGTTTTATCCTACAATGTCAGATTGTTTAATATATATAATTATGATCTTGATGACAAGGAAAGATTCAATGACCGCAATAAAATATTTGATTTTATAAAAGAAGAATCACCCGCTATAATGTGTTTTCAGGAATTTTATTTTGACAAGACAGGGAGGTTTAAAACCATTGACTCTATCGTAAAATTCCAACAATCAGTATATTACCACACAGCCTATACTTCTGAAATAGCAACCAATCGATATTTCCACGGAGTAGCTACTTTTTCTATATATCCTATCATCAACAGAGGAAGGGTGAAATTTGAACAAAAATCAGATAATATCTGCATATTTTCAGACATTGTTAAAGATAAAGATACAATCAGGGTATACAATGTTCATTTAGAATCTATTCGTTTAAGCAAAGAAGATGAGATGTTTTATAATGAAATCGGGAATCAGAAAGAACAGGATAAAATTAAACTGGGTGCTAAAAAGATTTTATCCAAACTAAAGCACTCTTTTATTAAAAGAGCATCACAGGCAAGGAATATAGCAATACATGTCAGTCAATCTCCTTATCCTGTTATCCTTTGCGGTGATTTTAACGATACTCCGGATTCTTATGCTTATCATATAGTTTCTCATGGTTTAAAGGATGCATTTGTAGAAAGCGGCAAAGGAAGCGGCAATACTTACAATGGAAAATTTCCTTCCTTCAGGATAGATTTCATCCTCCATTCCGACCATTTTTCTGCTTATGATTTTGAAGTGAAAAAAGCAGATCGCTCAGATCACTTTCCTATAGTTGCAAAAATTGTAGAAAGAAAAAAATAGAGAGGTGGAAGAAGGAAGTTAGAAGACCGAAGTAGGAAGACTGAAGTAGGAAGACTGAAGTAGGAAGCCCGAAGTAGGAAGGAATATTTCTTCATTTTTAATTTTTAATTGATTAAATGAATAAAGCTTGGTATCAATGAAATAGCCATAAGAATAAAGGTCATACAAATCGAGAATGATCCCGAAACTTCGGGATGGCGTATTCCCCCGATAAATCGGAACAGGCTATGTGACAATTAAAAAAATAAAAATAATAATACATGAAACGAGCCATGAGAATAAATTCTCACACAGGAGGATGTTTATTTGGCGAGTTCCATAGGTGAAATTAGAATAGAATTAATAATTATAACAAACATAACAATAACCATTTTAGCTTTTTAATAAAATATAAACATATGAAAAAAAGCATAGTTGTAATTTTGTTTTTCTTGATTTTATTTGTTAGTGGTAGAGCTCAGAATACTAAAGATTCTATTCCCCGAACGGATACATTAAAAGCCTGGAAGATTAAAAGTCTCACTACAGTTACTTTTGCACAAACTACTTATAAATATTGGTCTCAAGGGGGTGAAAATTCATTGACAGCCATCGCAAATTCAAAAATAATTACCAAATATCATAAACGGAACCATCATTGGGATAACATCTTTGAAGCGGTCTATGGTATTTCTCAGCAGGGCGAGAAAAAAATAATTAAAACCGACGATAAGTTTGAATTTACAACTAATTATGCCTTCAGAGCTTCTGATAGCTGGAATTATAATATGCTGATCAATTTAAAAAGTCAATTCATGCCCGGCTATAAATACCCCAACGATTCAACAGTTGTTTCTGATTTTTTTTCACCTGCATATTTAATTACATCAGTTGGACTTGAATTTAAACGTAAAAGTTATTATTTAGTCTTTTCAGTTTTAACGGGGAAAACTACTTTTGTTACTCATACTACGCTTTCGGATGCCGGTGCCTATGGTGTTGAGAAAGGTAAAAAACTGAAAGCTGCCATTGGTTCTTATGTAAAATTTATTTTCAGAAAAGAAGTGATAAGCAATGTTGAATTGAACAGTAAACTGGAGTTGTTTTCAGAATATTTTAATCAACCTCAATATATTGATGTCAACTGGGAAGTGGTCTTGAAAATGAAAATTAATAAATTTATGTCAGCAATGTTAAATACCAATCTGATTTATGACAATGATACCAAAGTAATTGTTAAAGATTCAAAAGGTGTAATCATTTCAAGTGATGCCAAGGTACAGTTTAAAGAAACTTTTGGATTGGGTTTTACGCTGGATATTTAGTGAGCTAGGTGTAAGTGAGTTATTTAAGTTTAGGCTTTTAGGTATTTAGACTTTTAGGTGTTTTGGTGTTTAAACTATTTAAGTATTGGACATTGTCATAAATTAACTCATTTTCAAATTTTCAAATTATTTAATTACCAACTCACTTTCCCTACTTTATTCATTGCCTGTAATATTCTTTGTTGTTTGTGACTGATATAAGGGGATGGCGCATTGGGATGCCATTTACGTGGATTGGGCAATACCGCGGCTATCAATGCGGCTTCATTGCGGTTTAGTTTTTTTGCTGATTTCTTAAAAAAGGTTTGGGCAGCCATTTCGGCACCATAAATACCATCGCCCATTTCTATCACATTGAGGTATACTTCCATAATGCGTTTTTTACTCCAGCACAGCTCGATCATACCTGTAAAATAGACTTCAAATCCTTTACGAACCCAGCTACGGTCGGGCCATAGGAAGACATTTTTGGCAGTTTGCTGAGAAATGGTACTGGCTCCTCTCATTTTACCTCCTTTTTGATTGAGTTTACTGGCTTTTTGTATGGCTTCAAAGTCAAAGCCCCAGTGATCCTGAAAATGATTGTCTTCTGATGCAATAACAGCCTGTACTAAATAGGGCGAAATTGAATCTATGGGTATCCATGTTTTACTCAATTGAACTTTTTCTGATGAAAACAATTGAGATGAACTTCTGACCACCATTAATGGTGTTAAAGGTGGATTTAAGAAAATATAAACCAATGTGAGCAATAGGGTAGAGGAGAAAAAAAGTATCATCGCTCTTTTTATGAAAATAAAAATTGAATGAAAGTTAAATTTGCTTTTTTTTGCCATAGAAATTGATAATTTACTGCAAAAATAAATAAAAATAGCATAATTTAAAAATTAGTTATTAATTCGGTTTTTGAAAATAATAGATTGAAAATAAGATATATAAAATAAAATCTTCATATAAGTTGTTTTGAGAGAATTGAATTAATGCACTTGAAGTTGAAACGTATTGCTGTTTTTTTTTGATATTCTATATAATTTATTGAATAGCTATGATTACTTTTACATATTTATTATTAACCGCTAAATTGTAAAAAGTGAAAAATGATGTTCAAAAAAATGCTTCATCAGGCGTTGTATATGCCATGGGGCTTATTGGTGCTGCTATTTATTTTATCTCCCATGCAGTCGGATTCTGGATGGGTGTGTTAGGATTTTTGAAAGCTGTAATTTGGCCGGTATTATTGGTGTATGAAGCTTTCAAACATTTCGGTCTCTGATTCAGTTTTGTTTCGAATGACTCAATCAAAATAAGTTTTAAGTTTTAAGTATTAAATGTTAAATGGTTAATTGTTAAGTGTATAAATTAAGCTTAATAACCAATAACCAATAACCAATAACCAATAAAAAATAACTTCAAAAAACAGTAAGCCATGGGTAAATTCAAATACATCTGGTATATATTGTTAGTGATAACGGTTATCATATTGCTTAACTTTGTATTGAATATCTTCAATAAGAGTGAGATCAGCAAGGCAAAAGATGATATCAGGAGTGCAAGGCAAAAGATTGAAAATGCTATGCTTAACATTGATAGTGCACAAATGGAAATCAACGGACTTATTCAGCATATTGATACTACAAAACATAAAATAAAGGAAATGAATAAGTCGTTGAATCTTCTGAACCTGACGATGGGAAAAAAAATTGACAATGTCAGTTTTAAGATAAAGAGACTGATGGATAGTGTGAAAGCAGATCAGCAGAACCTGAATTTACTGAAAAAAGAACTGGAAAAAATAAAATAATTTCGGAGAGAAAATTCCTATTATCAAATAAAACCCAATATCCTTAGATTTTAGAGTAATATTCATGGTTTTTGGAGATTATTAATTACTTAAATAGAAAAATATATTATTTTTGCATTATATTTAATTATTTTGAACTTTAATATACTCAAAATCCAATAATTACCGCTTGTGAAAAAAACCAGACACATTATTTTAGGATTATTTTTGTTTGTACAATTAATAATATTTTCTAATATAGCTATAGCAGTAAGTGCTTACCCTTATCCTATTGAATTTACTCAACCCGATGGTAGCAAAATTACCATTCTCCTCAAAGGTGATGAAAAAGTAAGATGGGCTGAAACCATGGATGGATATTCCATCATACATAATAAACAAGGAGCATACGAATATGCTATGCTCGACGAAAATCACAATATGATTCCATCTGGTTTTAGCGTTAAAAATATAAACCAGCGATCAATAGAAGATCATCTGTTTTTAAAATCAATTCCTAAGGGCTTACATTATTCTGTAAACCAGATAAATCAGATGAAAAGTGTTTGGCTAAATGAAAGTGGAAGCTTACAAAACGCATTTCCAACAACTGGAAATAGGAAGTTATTAGTAATCTTAGCTAATTTCTCAAATACAACTACAACTTACCCCAGTTCCAATTTCGATAATTATATGAATCAACTAAATTACAATGGAACAGGTAGTTTTAAAGATTATTATCTTGAAGTATCTTATGGGCAACTAACAATTGTAACAACAGTTTCTGCATGGGTAAGCTTACCTAATACCCATGACTATTATGGACCAGAAGCTTTATGGGGACAATATGCTTTAGATGCAATAACTGCTGCAAATAATCAGACTTCAGTAAATTTTGCAGATTTTGACAACGATTTAAACGGAGTAGTAGATGGTGTTGCAATTTTCCATCAGGGACAGGGACAGGAAGAAACCGGAAGTACATTAGATATATGGTCACATAGTTGGGATTTGACATCAGCAGGTTTTACTTCTGCTCAACGAACATTTGATGGTGTTTTGGTCAATTCTTATACAACGATGCCAGAACGTAATTCTACAGGAATGGGAACCATTGGTGTTATGTGCCATGAATTTGGACATAACCTTGGATCTCCTGATTTTTATGATATAAATTATTCTACTGGTGGACAATATGATGGGACTGGAAAATGGGATTTGATGGCTTCCGGATCATGGAATGGAACTTCCGGAAATAAGCCTGCTCATCCAAATGCCTATATTAAAACTATGATTTTCAATTGGGCTTCACCTACTACAATTAATTCTGCATCCCTAATTACGCTTAATAATGCAGCTGAAAATACAAATAGTTTTTATAGATTCAATACTACCACAACAAATGAGTACTTTTTAATAGAAAACCGACAACAACTAAAATTTGATACTTATATTCCCGGACATGGAATGATTATTTATCATGTAGATGGTAATTATATAAGCACTGCAAGCGGTATAAATGCCGGTAGCCATCAGGGAATGTATCCTGTTTGTGCAAATGCTACAGGAAACCCACCTACAACCTATGGAACAATAAATAGTGGAGGATGCCCATTTCCCGGAACAGGAAGTAAAACCAGTTTTACAGATGTAAGCACTCCAAATTCTATGTCGTGGGCTGCAGCAAATACTGCAAAACCAATTACCTATATTTCAGAAAATATTACAAATAAAACCGTTTCTTTTGCTTTTATGGGAGGTGTAAGCTGTACAGCTCCAACTACTCAGGCAACTACATTTACTTCTTCGGCAATAACTGATAATTCGATGACTATAGCATGGACCAGAGGTACAGGTAATTCTGTTATGGTTGTTGCAAGGTCAGGAAGTGCTGTTACCGAATTACCGGTTAATGGTACTGCATATAGTGCAAGTACAGTATTTGGTGGTGGAACACAAATAGGATCAGGGAATTATGTAGTTTATAATGGTACGGGTTCTTCTGTAAATATAACTGCATTAACAGCAGGAACAACCTATTACTATACAATTTACGAATACACTTTATCAACTTATTGCTATTTATCACCAGCATTAACAGGAAGTGCAACAACAACAGGAACAGCACCCTGCACTTATTGCGCCTCAACAGGTAATACTTCTTATCAAACAAGTACTACTTTGGTAAATTTTAATACAATGAATAATATAACAGCAAAACCTGCTGCCTATTCTGATTATACAGCATTATCAACACCCGTAAATAAAAATTCAACTTATAACCTTACTGTAAATATTAATACTGATGGTTATTATACTATACATGCTTGGGCCTGGATAGACTGGAATCAAGATTGTGATTTTCTGGACATTGGAGAAGCTTACGATTTAGGAACTGCATTGAATACTACAAATGGCACTACCACTTTATCTCCACTGAGCATTACAATTCCACCAACAGCACTTTCAGGTAATACAAGAATGAGAGTTTCCTCAAAATATAATAACGATCCTACTTCCTGTGAAACAGGTTTTGACGGAGAAGTAGAAGACTATACAATAAATATTGCTTCATCATGTACAGCTGTCGTTATTACAACGCAACCTGTGATTTCTCAAACAACATGTGCTCCTTCGGCTAGCATAAATTTTGCGGTTGCAGCAAATACAGGAACTGCCCCAATAACTTATCAATGGCAATATAATAATAATGGCACATGGCAAAATGTAACGAATGGAATCCCAGCTGGTGCTACTTATACCAACGGAACTTCTGATACTATGTCAGTAAGTGGTATAACAGCAACTTCTACATATCAATATCGATGTTACTTAAGCAATTGTAGTGGTGCAAATAATGCAACTTCTAACACTGCGTCATTAGTGGTAATCGGAATTCCATCATCAGCAGGAAATATCACAGGTACAACTTCCGTTTGTCAAAATCAAACATCTGTTACATATACAGTACCTGCCATTGCCAATACAACCTCTTATGTCTGGACTTTACCTAACGGTGCAAATGGTGTAAGTTCAACTAATACTATTATTGTTGATTATAATAGTTCTGCTATTTCAGGTAATATTACTGTAAAAGGTCAAAATTCATGTGGTTTTGGATTAGCTGACACCCTTGCAATCACAGTAAATTCATTACCAAACAATCAAATATTACTCAACGAAGCATTTGATTACCCTGTCGGGAATTTTCTTTCCGGACTTGGCTGGACTGCTCATAGTGGTTTTGGGGCTAATGTAATACCTATTATCAGCGGAAATTTATCTTATAACGCTTATCCTTTGCCTAACGGGCAAATGATTAAACTGCTAACTACGGGAGAAGATGTTAGTAAAGTTATTGGTCCTAAAATATCAAATACTACTTATGCTGCTTTCCTTGTAAAAATAACAACTGCTTCAGTTAGTGGCGATTATTTTGCACACTTTATAAAAGCTGGAACTTCTTCTGTTTTTGCCGGTAGGGTATTTGTAAAACAAGATACTTCCAATACAGCAAAAATTTTATTTGGAGTTGGAAAAGCAACAAATATTACGACACCGGGAACAGTTTATGCATCTAATTCTGTTGATACTAATCTTACACACCTGATTGTATTAAAATATACTGCAAATGCAGCAACTACTAATGATGATGTGATAAGTTTGTTTATTGATCCTTCTATCAGTGATACAGAAGGAACTCCAAATTTAATTGCAACAGATGTTGCTTTAGATATTGATTCTACATATCTCGGATTTGCATTAAGGCAAGGAACTTCAACTTCTTCTCCAAGTCTTTATGTAGATGGAATCAGAATTGCTTCAAGCTGGAAAGAAGCTTTAGGATTAAGTTTAGGTCAAAATATTATTGGTCAGACCACTGTTTGTCAGGGAGAAAGTAATGTAATATATTCCGTTCCGGCTATTGCAAATGCAACATCCTATATATGGACCTTACCTAATGGTGCAACTGGATCAAGTTCTACCAATTCAATTAGTGTTAATTATGGCAATTCCGCAGTTTCTGGAAATATTATTGTAAAACCTCATAATTTCTGTGGTGATGGAGATTCTTCTATATTGGCAATTACTGTTAAATCTCTTCCAAGCATAACAGCAACTGTTTCAGATACAATTTGCGGAGCTGGAATAGTAACAATTGGAGCAACAACATCCTCAGGAACAATTAATTGGTATTCTGATTTGACAGGAGGTTCAGCAATATATACAGGAACTGACTATTCTCCATCAATTTCTGCAACAACCACTTTTTATGCAGATGTAAGCAATAATGGATGTATAAGTTATCCCAGAACAGCAGTAACTGCAATTATCAATTCCATACCAGATATTATATCAACAACATCAGATACCATTTGTGCACCAGGTATTGCAACTTTAAGTGCTACAGCTTCTTATGGTGTAATTAACTGGTATTCGGATTCAATTTTAACTTCTCCAATTGCTTTTGGTCCTATTTTTTCGCCATCTATTACAGCTACCACAAATTACTATGTAGACGCAACTGATAATGGATGCACCTCACCAACAAGAACTTTGGTAACAGCTATGCTGGGTACTTTACCAATAGTAATTGCAAATACCACAGCAACCAATGTTTGTGAAGGAATTGCTGTTACATTAAGTGGGAGTGGTACAACCGGAGTAACTTATACATGGGATAATGGTGTATTTGATGGAATGCCATTTACGCCAACTACAACAAAAACCTATACTTTAACTGGGACAAGCACAAATGGGTGTCAAAATACAGCAAACGTTGTTGTTACCGTAAATCCTGCACCACCCTTAAATCCAATAAGCGGAACAACAATTCTATGTGAAGGTGAATTAAATTTAGCTTATTCTGTCGTTTTACATACTTTTGGGCAGCCATTGCCTCCAAATAGCGGACATGGAACCGACACCGATCAACCAGATGGTGCAGTGAATAATTATGTGTGGTCATATAGTGGCATTGCTTCAATATATCCAACTTCAACTGTTAATGCTATTAACATGAATTTTGCTTCTGGAGCCACAAGTGGAATTTTAACGGTTGTAGAAACAGACCCTATAACCGCATGTTCCAGAAGCAATCAACTAACTATTACTGTTAACCCACTCCCCGGTAATGCAGGAATAATATCTGGTGTAGATACAATCTGTGCAGGGCAGCAAAATATAATCTACGCTGTACCTGTCATAACAAATGCCACCATTTATAACTGGACTTTACCCTCAGGTGCAACAGGTATAAGTACTACTCATTATATAACTATAAACTATGGAACATCTGCTGTTTCGGATAGTATTACAGTAAAAGGAAGTAATAGTTGTGGAGAAAGTAATGCCTCAGTAATGGCAATTACTGTAAATCAATTGTCCGGATCTGCAGGAATTATTTCAGGTACATCAACTGTTTGTCAGGGACAAAACAATGTAATTTATACTGTTCCTGCAATTGTAAATGCATCATCATATAGTTGGACATTACCATTAGGTGCAACGGGCTCTAGTTTTACTAATTCAATAAGTGTTAATTATGGAAATTCAGCTGTATCCGGAAATATTAGTGTAAAAGCACAAAATTCCTGTGGTGATGGTGATTCTTCAATTTTAGCAATAACTGTAAATGCAATTCCTTCAGAAAATCCTATAAGTGGTACAGAGATTCTTTGTGAAGGTACATTAAATTCTTCTTATTCTGTAGCTTTACATACTTATGGGCAGCCATTACCTCCTGTTAGCGGGCATGGAATTGTTACAGACCAAGCAGATGGAGCAGCTTATAATTATGTATGGTCATATAGTGGCACTGCAGCAATAAGTCCGGCTACTACAGTTAATACCATTAATATGAATTTTGCACCCGGTGCTACAAGTGGTATATTGACAGTTGTGGAAACAGACCCCACAACAGCTTGTTCCAGAAGTAATCATCTGTTTATAAATATTAATCCTTTACCATCGACCCCTAATGTAATTTCTGGCGCAGATACAGTCTGTCAGGGGCAAAATATAGTTAATTATACGATACCTTTAGTTCCCAATGCTGTTTCTTATAGTTGGACATTGCCATTAGGTGCAACTGGATACAATGACAGTAATAATATAACTGTAAATTATTCAAAGAATGCAGTTTCAGGAAATATAAGTGTAAAAGGGCATAACGAATGTGGCGATGGTAATCCTTCAATATTGGCAATTAATGTAAATCCATTACCTGATCCAGCAGGAGTAATTTCAGGAACTGCAAATATATGTCTGGGCGAAAGCAATACAATTTATACAATTCCGTCAATTACGAATGCAACATCTTATAGCTGGATTTTACCCACAGGAGCAAATGGAATAAGTTCTGCTAATTCAATTACAGTTAATTATGGCATAACTGCCAATTCAGGAAATATTACAGTCAGTGGTATTAATAGTTGTGGTAATGGAGATTCATCAACCTTAGCAATTGCTGTTGCACCTCCACCACTTGAATCAACTTTTACAGCAGCTGTTTCAAATGAATGGGAAAAATGTGAAAACTGGGACCAGGGTATACCCGGATCCATAACCAATGCAAGTATTGCTGCAACAAAATTAGCAATTGTAAATTCAAATAATTATCAATGTAAAAATTTAACGATAGCTCCTTTGGGCAAGCTAACTATTAATGATGGCAAAGATATAACTGTGAATGATACTTTATTATTAAAGTCTGATATGTCAGGAACAGCTTCTTTAATAGATAATGGTTCACTTCTTTCCGCTGAAAATATAGTTGAATGTTTTATACCACATACATATCCTGATGAATTCCATATGCTGTCTTCTGCTGTAAAAGCACAGCCAATAAGTCCGTTTTTTTTAAACGGATTAGATGATTTTTATACATGGAATGAACTTACGGGTGAGTGGATAAATTATAATGATAGTCGTTTCGATACTGTAAATTATGGACTTAATTTTATTCCTGGTAAAGCTTATGCTGTTTCATACCCTTACAGTACAGTAAGGAATTTTACAGGCATTTTAAATCGGGATAGCATTAGTCTTCCTCTAACTGTATCTTCCGGAACATACAGTGGATGGAACTTTGTAGCTAATCCTTATCCTTCATCAATCAACTGGAACGCAAGCAGTGGCTGGACAAGGAATGTGTTAGAAAATGCAGATACTGTTGGAAAAGCATTATGGATTTGGAACGCTGCCCTGGGTAACTACGGATGCTATATTTCAAACTCACTATCAGATTTTGGCACCAATGGTGTTACCCGCAATATAGCTGTTTCACAGGGTTTTTGGGTAAAAGCAATCACTACAGGAAACATGAGTATGTCCAGTGCAGTAAAGGAACATGCTGACCAGGCGTTCCTGAAATCTGCAACTACAATCCCTGATTTGCTCCGTTTAGTAGTTTCAGGATCAGCCAACGTATTTAAAGATGAACTTATTATCAGATTTGGAAATAGCAACGACACAGGTGGTGCTGAAAAAATGTTCAGCATTGATGCTAGAGCTCCTGGAATTTATTCAACAAAACTAAACAAAAACTGGAGTATTAATATGCTTACCTCTGTTGCTGAGCACGCTGTAGTTCCAGTTGGTTTTAAACCAGGCGTGAATGGTATTTATACGATAACAGTCAGTAATTTAAACAGCTTTACTTTGCCTACAAATGCTTATCTAAAAGATATTGCAAACAATACTCTTGCAGATTTACATCAAAATTCAAGCTATAGCTTTTCAGCAACTACAAACGACAATGCCAACCGATTCCAACTGTTGTTTTCAGCTTTACCGATGAATATCTCTGACAATATCTTAAAAAATATATCGATTTATGCTTTTGATAACAGCATTTATATAAATTCTAACGAGCCTATTCAGCAGATAAACATTTATAATACCCTGGGGCAGTTGATCAAAACCATAGAAAATACAAATGGAAAAGTTGCTGTGAACATGTCGGAATATGCCGATGGTAATTATATTGTGAAGCTTATTACAAATAAAGATGTTTATTCAAAAAAGGTATTTATCAAAAATTAAACATATTCATTTAAAAATACAATCAAATGGGAAGAATATATAGCTTAACCCTGACATTGTTTTTATTTAGCTTTATATTTGCGCATAAAATATATTGCCAGCGTATACAATCTATTGATAAAAAAATACTTGAAAAGCCTTACCGTGCTACAAAAGGACAAACACTCAACATTCAGTGCGATACTGTTGTTTTAATCAATGCCTACCATTATCAGCTTTATGAAAAAGCACGAATAAGTCTGTTGTCGACAGATTTTGAAAAATACAATGAAGTATTTAATGCATATGAAACACAATCAAAGCTATATAAGCAATGGAATGATAGCTTACAGCTCAAATACATGGATATCAGTACTATGTTTAAAAACTCAATAGAAAATACCCAAAATAGTCTGATTTCTATAAAAGACAATTTATCAGCAGCCAAAGATTCACTAAATACTGCCAACCAAAATCTTACTGAAGCAATGCAACACCTTAACACAGCTAAACACGAAAAATGGTTTTATGCCTCTGTAGGCTTTTTACTTGGAACATTGATAACAGTTATAGTTGTTCCAAAATAATTTGAAAATGGATTAATTTGAAAATTTGAAAATTGTTACGAATAATGATTAATAATCAGTACTTTAAATTTTATGTATTAATTCTCTATTCCTTTTTATTATTTAAAACAGCTCAATTCTCTTTTTCCAGGATTTAAATATTATTAAAAAAACTTTTTTTTTAGAAAATCATTTCGTAATTTTGCGAAATTATAAAACGTTTTTAAATTAAACAATAATGGAAATAAAAATTTTAGGAACCGGATGTGCCAATTGCAAAACATTGGAAAAAGCAGTAAATATTGCTGTAGCTGAATTAAAAATTGCTGCTAAAGTTGAAAAAGTTGAAGATATTCAGCAGATTATGGGTTATGGGATTATGAGAACACCAGGTTTGGTTATCAACGAAAAAGTGGTTTTAAGCGGAAAACTAGCTTCTGTGTCTGAATTGAAAGAAATTATTGCAAAACATCAATAAAAATGGCAGTTAAACCAAAATTTACAGCTCAACAGGAACAGATTGCCCGTATTGCCAAAGCATTGAGTCATCCTGCCAGGGTTTATATTCTTGAAAAATTAAGTGGCTTAAATAGCTGTTGTACCAGTGGAGAGATGATAGGAGATATACCGATTGCCCGCTCTACTTTATCACAACATTTAAAGGAGCTTAAGTACTCTGGTTTGATACAGGGCGAAATTGAACCTCCCACCATAAAGTATTGTATCAACCGCAATAACTGGGAGATAGCAAAAATGCTTATGAC
>CAIUKU010000015.1 GCA_903899825.1 uncultured Bacteroidales bacterium
AGGATAAGCACTTCCGGCATTCACATTGTTGAATGTTATAAATAAAGTGAAACTCAAAAAAATAAATAAAATAAAAAATGTAATTTTTCTCATAATGTTTAATTTTAAAAATGAAATACTATATTATTGTATAAAAAAATTCGGTTTTAAATCAAAAAAAAATCAAAGCTATTGATTTCAATTTAATCATAAAAACAGTAAGCATTTAAGTACATGTAAGCTTAATAAAAATTACAAATATAATACACATAAGCTCTTTTTTCAAGAAAAAAATTAAAAAATAAAGCCGTAAATCAATATAAATTTGATTTACAGTATCTTGTGATTTAAATAATGTTTTAAAAATCAGCTGGGAAAATTGGTTATTGGTTATTGGTTACTGTGCTGTTGATGCCTGAATAAGGTTGACCGTTTTTACTCTTTAATTGCTATAAAATTATTATTTTCCATTAACTTGTTTATTACCACCTTTAACTGATTTAATAATTTAAAGCTATAAAATTTACTACTTTTGTTATCTGTAAAGATTAAATCTAATCCCAATTATTATGAAAAGAATTTACATTTTAATAATTGCAATTTGCATGATGAATATTGCAAAAGCACAGCAAAAAAGCCATCATATACCCACTATACCCAACTTAAGCAAAGAAGCAATTAGTAATCCATTACACACTAATTTCCCTGATCATAAAAACCTTAAACAAAAATCGACCAATGCTATTACCTGGAATTTTGATACCATAGTCGCCTATGATACAAGTAATACTTTTTTGCAGCGAATTACCCAAACATTTACTAATAATGGAAATGTGCTAATCAATAAAACAGAAATCTGGCAAAACAATGCATGGGGAAATAAATGGAGATACTCTTATACTTACGATGCTAATGGGAATAAACTTAATGAATTAAATGAAGAATGGCAAATTAATACATGGGTAAATCGTTGGAAATATTCTTACACTTATAACACCAATGGAAATATACTTACTGAAATACATGAAGATTGGCAAAATAATAATTGGATAAATACTTATAAAGGAACTTTCATATATGATGTCAATGGAAAAATAATTTCAAATATTTCAACACAATGGCAAAATAATACATGGGTAAATTACCTCAAATATACATATAGTTACGATAACAGTGGACATGAACTTACTTCTATATGTGAAAAATGGCTAAACAATGCTTGGATAAATTATGACAAATATACTTCTACTTACGATATATATGGAAATAAATTTTCTTATATATTTGAAATATGGCAATATAATGTATGGGAAAATGATTCGAAACATACTTATACATACAATTCCAATGGATATTTGCTTAACGTATTAGGTGAAAATTGGAATAACAATACATGGAAAAATAGTTCGAGAAAAACCTATACATACAATACTAATGGAAACATGCTTACCGAATTAGATGAAAATTGCTGGTATAATATTGAATGGATCCCAAATTTTAGATATACCTACACTTATGACTACAACGGTAATTGTCTTAGTTTTATAGATGAAGAATGGCAGAACAATGCCTTGAAAAATAATTGGAGATATACTTATACTTATGATACTAATGGAAATATGCTTAAATTATTACGTGAAATATGGCAAAATAATATTTGGGAAAATAGCTCCCAAAATACTTATATTTATGATATCCATGGAAATTCAATTTCTGGAAGTTATAAATTATGGAAGAATTATGATTGGCAATTAGCTTTAAGTTCTTTATATGTTTATTCATTAAAAAAAATAATTTTTGGAGGAAGTTATATTATTGCTGCTCGTTATGAAGCCCATTCCGTTTCATTTATTACTGAAATAAACGAAAATAAAAGCAACTTACAATTTAGTATCTACCCCAACCCTGCCACTTCCATTCTAAAAATAAACCTTAATCAACAAGCAGTGCAGCAAAAAGCCACAATTTCCATTTACGATATACAAGGGAAATTAATATTGCAACAAAGCATAACACTTGCACAAACAGATCTTAATATAGCACCATTTGCCAAAGGCATCTATATAGTAAAAGTAAACAATGATAATAATAGCATGGTAAGTAAGTTTGTAAAGGAATAAAGTATCAGATCTATTTTCACTTATCTATTTTTTTCGGGATGACTACCATTGTTTTTTATGTAGTCGTTAACAACTGTTTTATGACTTTTAATGATTTTTAAGTAGTCTTCAGGCATTTGCCAGATATATACCTATCAATCAGTTTTGTCGTCACACAAAAATGTATTAGTTTCCTGAAATCATATTCTATTGTTTTTTATCCTCTATTTCCCCCACAATATCATTACATTAACCAAAGACATCGAAAAATACTATTTTTCTGTTTTATTAATTACAGAAAACCTTACTTTTGCGTTTTATTCCATTCAAAATTCAATTACATTATAAACCATGAAGAAACTTATCTTATTTACATTCATCAGCTTGTTCATACTGAGCAATGCAGGGTTTTCGCAAGAAGCCACAAAAAAAATCACACTGGAAGACATCTGGTCAAAAGGCAGTTTTCGTCCGGCTTTTATCAACGAAATCCGATCGATGAAAGACGGAGAGCATTATTGCATACTGGAAGCCAATACTATCAAAAAATTCAGCTATAAGGAAGGTAAAATGACCACTGTTATTCTGGATGCTTCTACCATCAAATTGCCAAAAGAAAACAAAAACCTGGAGATAGATGATTACCAGTTCAGCAGCGATGAAACAAAAATACTTATTTCTACAAATACCGAAGCCATTTACCGTCATTCATCCATATCCGATTTCTATGTATGGGATGTAAATACGAAGCAACTGACTGAACTTTCAAGGGGTGGAAAAATCCGCCTGGCTGAATTTTCACCGGATGGCAACAAAATAGCATTTGCAAGAGATAACAATATGTTTGTTAAAAACCTCAGCGATCAGAAAGAAACGCAAATTACCAAAGATGGTCTGAATAACAACATCATTTATGGAAGCACCGATTGGGTATACGAAGAAGAGTTCAGTTTCACCAAAGCCTTTTTCTGGTCGGTTGATGGCAGCAAACTGGCTTATTACCGTTTCGACGAAAGCAAGGTAAAACAATATACCATGACTACCTGGGGCGAATTATATCCCGAACAATATGAATACAAATATCCTAAAGCAGGTGAAGACAATTCTGTGGTAAACATCTTTACTTATGATGCCAATACCGGCAAAATAACAAAAATGGACATTGGTGCAGAAACCAATCAGTACATTCCCCGCATATACTGGACAGCACAACCCAATACGCTGGCTGTTTTAAGAATGAACCGTCTGCAGAACAAACTCGAGATATTGCTAAATAATGCTACTGATGGTACATCAAAAGTAATTTATACCGAAACCAATAAATATTATATTGATATCACGGACGATATTCAGTTCTTAAGCAATAATCAGTTTGTGATTACCAGCGAAAAAGATGGTTTTAATCATATTTATCTGTATGATTTTTCCGGTAAATTAATAAAGCAAATTACTACTGGAAAATGGGATGTTGTAAGTATTAAAGGTGTGGATGAAAAGAATAAAACTATTTATTATATTTCAGCAGAATCGGCTCCTTTCAACAAAGATCTTTGTGCTGTAAAAATGGATGGCAGTAAAAAAACAATGCTTTCAACAAAAGCAGGCAGTAATGATGCTAATTTCAGCAATACTTTCAAATATTATATAGGAACTTTTACTGATGCCAATACTCCGGGTATTTATACTATCAATACTGCAAAAGGTAATGAAATTAAGGTTTTAGAAAGCAATGAAAAGCTTGCAAAAGCAATAAAATCATTCAACTTCAGTAAAAAAGAATTCAGTAAACTGAAAACAGATGAAGGAATAGAATTGAATTACTGGATGATTAAACCTGCTGATTTTGATCCCAATAAGAAATACCCTTTGTTCATGTATGTTTACGGAGGTCCCGGCCACAATACCGTTACCAATAGTTACGGATACAGTGATATGAGCTGGTTTGAAATGCTCACTCAAAAAGGATATATCGTGGTTTCAGTTGATAACAGAGGCACAGCGTTCAGAGGGGAAGAATTTAAAAAATGTACTTATAAAGAACTGGGGAAATTCGAAACCGAAGACCAGATCAGTGCAGCCATCTATTTTGGCAAACAATCTTATATCGATAAAAACAGAATAGGTATGTTTGGATGGAGCTATGGCGGTTATTTATCTACCTTGTGCTTGACCAAAGGTGCTGATTATTTTAAAGCAGGTATTGCAGTTGCACCCGTAACCAACTGGAGATATTATGACAATATTTATACAGAACGTTTTATGCGAACACCTCAGGAAAATCCTTCAGGATACGACGACAACTCCCCTATTAATCATGTTAAAAAACTAAAGGGTAAGTATTTACTTGTTCATGGTACCGGTGATGACAATGTACATGTTCAGAATTCAATGGATTTAATTACGGCCCTTGTAAATGCCAATAAACAATTTGAAATGCAGTTCTATCCCAATAAAAACCATAGTATTTATGGAGGGTTTACCCGCTTTCATTTGTATACCCGCATGACTGAGTTCATATTGAAGAATTTATAAAAATTGCATAGTTAAGTAAAAAGCTGACAAATAAACTGTCAGCTTTTTTTTATTGAATTAAAATAAAAAAAAAATCATTCAATTTTTGATGTTCTGATTTTCATCTGTTTATAATTTGTTATTTGTCTGTATTTCATTAATTTGATTAT
>CAIUKU010000016.1 GCA_903899825.1 uncultured Bacteroidales bacterium
ATTATTTGCAGTCTTGATTTTTTGTAACTTTTTGATCAAGTTTATAACAGTTGACACTCTCAATCAGGTTAAGAAAATCTATTCCTGAATAAATTAATTGAATTTATTTATTGTTATTTTCTGTGTTTTTTATATTATTGATTATCAGTTTAATTCATAGAGTTTTCTTAAGAGCAAAAAGTTTGAAAACAAATAAGTTAAGATACTTTTAATAAATAAATGAAAATGTTGATGCAAAATAATTTATTATTAAGTTAAATTATTAAAGTATTTCTCTTCAAATAATTGAGGAAGTTATTTCGAAATTTTCACTAACTCATTACAAATTAACTATATTTTCTTATTTTTTTTTATAAAACTGTTTACTGATAACAAAAAAACATCTACCTTTGTGAAAAATTTAACACTGTTTATCAATAAACAATCAAACCATGAAACCATCACATATTGAACACATTGGAATAGCTGTCAAAAACCTTGATGAGGCAATAAAGTATTACGAAAACATTTTTGGTCTCGAATGTTATGCTGTTGAAGAAGTAAAAGAGCAAAAAGTTAAGACTGCTTTTTTTATGGTAGGACAAACCAAAATTGAATTACTGGAATCAACCGATCCTGAAGGACCTATTGGAAAATTTATAGAAAAGAAAGGTGAAGGAATTCATCATCTTGCTTTTGCTGTAAGTGATTTAGAAAATGCTTTAACTGAAACAGCTGCCAAAGGTATACTGCTGGTTGACAAAACTCCCCGCAAGGGTGCTGAAGGCCTCGACATTGCTTTTCTCCATCCAAAATCAACGTTTGGTGTGTTGACTGAATTGTGCGAAAATAAAACAAAAAAATAACATTATAACATCTTTACAAAATGGCTATTGAAGATAAAATCAAAGAGCTGCTCGATAAAAGAGTAGTTGCAAAATTAGGCGGAGGTCAAAAACGTATTGATTCTCAGCACAAAAAAGGGAAACTTACTGCAAGAGAACGTATTGATTTGCTGCTGGATGAAGGAAGTTTCGAAGAATTTGACATGTTTGTTACCCACAACTGTCACGATTTCGGGCTTGAAAACGAAAGCTATATGTCAGACGGCGTAGTAACCGGATATGGAACCATTGACGGACGTTTGGTATATGTATTTTCTCAGGATTTTACAGTTTTCGGAGGATCTTTGTCGGAAGCCTATGCACAGAAAATTTGCAAATTACTGGATAAAGCCATGAAAATGGGTGCACCTGTAATTGGCATCAATGATAGTGGTGGTGCACGTATACAGGAAGGTGTAAAAAGTCTGGGTGGATATGCCGAAATTTTTCAACGCAACATCATGGCCTCCGGAGTAATTCCACAAATATCAGCCATTTTTGGACCTTGTGCGGGTGGTGCAGTATATTCACCTGCCTTAACCGATTTTATCTTTATGACCAAGAAAAACAGTTATATGTTTGTTACCGGCCCTAAAGTTGTAAAAACAGTTACAGGAGAAGTTGTTACAGATGATGAATTAGGAGGCGCTTCTGTTCATGGTTCAAAATCAGGAGTTACTCACTTTGTAACAGAAGACGAACAGGAAGGAATTTTAATGATCCGTAAATTATTAAGTTATTTACCCCAAAATAATTTAGAAGAAGCACCTTTGGCGCATTGCGATGACCCTATCAACCGGCTGGAAGATACTTTAAACTATATTATTCCCGAAAACCCCAACAAACCGTATGATGTAAAAGATGTAATTCATGCAATTGCCGATTATAACGAATTTGTTGAGGTTCATCGTAATTATGCCCCAAATATTGTTATCGGTTATGCCAGATTTAATGGTGTATCAGTAGGTATTGTTGCAAATCAGCCAAGTTATCTGGCTGGAGTTCTCGATATCAATGCAAGCCGCAAAGCAGCCAGATTTGTAAGGTTTTGTGATGCTTTCAATATCCCTATCCTCACATTGGTGGATGTTCCCGGATTCTTACCCGGAACAGCTCAGGAATACGGTGGTATTATCACCAACGGAGCTAAATTATTGTATGCTTATGGCGAAGCTACCGTTCCAAAAATTACGGTTATTTTACGCAAAGCTTATGGTGGTGCTTACGATGTAATGAGTTCCAAGCATTTACGCGGAGATATCAATTACGCATGGCCAACAGCAGAAATTGCGGTAATGGGCCCTAAAGGTGCTATTGAAGTATTAAAATCAAAACAAATTGCTGCAATTACTGATCCAATTGAAAGAGAGGAATTTATCAAAAAAAATGAACAGGAATACAAGGATAAATTTGCGAATCCATACAATGCAGCAAAATATGGCTATATTGATGATGTAATTGAACCACGGAATACACGTTTCAGGGTAATTCGGGCCTTGCAGTCGCTGTCTACCAAAAAAGATGTAAATCCGCCCAAAAAGCATGATAATTTACCATTATAAACCAAATACATTCATCTTAAAATTTATACAAAAATGAATAAAAATAAATTGTATTTCGGTTTGATGCTGTTTTTCCTGATTACATTTTTGCCTGCAACTTATGCCACCGACAAAACAATGGTAATCAGAAAAGACTCTATGATACTGATAGAGAATACCATCACCCAAAATCTGATTATGCAGGGTCAAAATGGGATTTCTCCTCAAAATCTGGTGTACGATGAAAAAAGCAAAGTCTTCTATGTGTTGAATCAAAACAATATTTCTCTGGATATTATTGATTATTCAAATCCTGATTCATTGAAATTTGTAAATAAAATTGATTTGTCCCAATATGGAAAAACACTTGTTTCAGTGGCTTTTTCTAACAAAATTGTAGGAATTACCATTGAAAATGAAATCTTTTTGGACAGTGGTAAAGTTGTATTTTTAAATGAGAAAGGCGAATTTCTAAAAGCATTCGCTGTAGCTCCCTATGTAAAAAGTATTGCTTTTGATCAGGATGGGAAAAAAGTTTATGTTTCAAATTTCAATCCGCTGGGCTATACAATCAATATCATTGATATCTCAAAAGGGATAGAAAATCTTACAAAAGCAAAAATTACCACGCTTACTTATGAAAAAGAAAAGGCAGGAGATGCATTTGTTCTTTTAGACCCTTTTGGCATTGGGATGACAATGATTGCGATGAGTATTGTTTTTATGGCGCTGATACTTTTATACTTGATTTTTAAATACATTGGTCATTTAAACACATCAGGCAGCAGAAAAAAATCCCTGGTAAAGAAAGGGAAAATAGAAGAAGCTTCCAGAATCAGCGAAGATGCTCCGGGAGATGTATATGCTGCCATTGCTTTGGCTTTACATTTATACCAGACACAGATGCATGACGAGGAAAATACAGTAATTACCATGGAAAAAGTGGCCAGAAGCTATTCACCCTGGAGTTCAAAAATTTATGGTTTACGCCAGACCCCAAAAAATTAAAAATTCAAAAGCTTAATATTTTTAAAATGAAAACATTCAAATTCACAATAAACGGTAACCAATACGAAGTAGGAATCAATGGTATTGAGGACAACATTGCTCAAATGGAAGTTAACGGAACTCCTTATGAAGTTACCTTAGACAGGGAACTCAAACAAACCAAGACACCAAAATTGATGCGTTCTGTTTCTATTCCCTCTACAGATTCTCACCCTTCTGTTGCCAAAACCAGCAGTCCTTCTGCACCCAAAGGAGGAGGAAATATCAAATCACCGCTACCGGGTGTAATTCTGGATATTTATGTCAGAGAAGGAGATCAGGTAAAGGCTGGACAGAAATTGCTAACCCTGGAAGCCATGAAAATGGAAAACAACATTGAATCTGACAAAGAAGGAAAAGTAGTTTCTATTAAAATCAGTAAAGGGGATAATGTAATGGAAGGTGATATCTTAATAATTATAGGAGAATAATATTATGCAGGAATCTCATAGCTTTTTTACTTTCCTCATTGACCATTTACAGCAATTTTTCCAGTATACTGCATTTGCAAATTTTACGTTAGGTCATGTAGTAATGATTTTGGTAGGTTTGGCATTTATCTATCTTGCCATTGCCAAAGAATATGAACCCATGCTTTTAATCCCCATTGGTTTTGGGATTTTAATCGGAAATGTTCCTTTCTATCCCGGTTTAAAAATCGGAATATATGAAAGTGGAAGCGTTTTAAACTATTTATATTTTGGGGTAATACAAGGAATCTACCCTCCCTTGATCTTTTTAGGTATTGGCGCAATGACAGACTTTTCGGCATTGATTTCCAATCCGAAATTAATGCTGATTGGTGCAGCTGCCCAGTTAGGTATTTTTGGTGCTTATGCAGCCGCTTTATTTTTAGGATTCTCACCTTCTGAAGCCGGTGCTATTGGTATAATTGGTGGTGCAGATGGCCCTACTGCTATTTTCCTTGCCTCAAAACTAGCTCCGGAATTAATAGGTGCTATTGCCATTTCTGCCTATTCTTATATGGCGTTGGTACCGGTTATACAGCCACCTGTAATGCGATTACTAACTACAAAAAAAGAAAGAGTCATCAGGATGAAACCACCTCGTCAGGTTTCTAAACTGGAAAAAATACTCTTCCCTATCGTTGGATTGATACTTACTACGTTTATTGTCCCCAGTGGTATGCCTTTGCTCGGTATGCTTTTCTTTGGCAATTTACTGAAAGAAAGCACGGTAACAAAACGATTGGCGGATACAGCCAAAGGGCCTATGATTGATATAGTTACCATATTAATAGGCTTAACTGTAGGTGCTTCTACACAGGCTACAACCTTTTTAACACCAAAATCGGTGGGCATCTTTGCATTAGGAGCTGCTTCTTTTATTGTAGCTACTTTTGGCGGTGTTATGTTTGTTAAAATTATCAACCTATTCTTAAAAGAAGGCAATAAAATAAATCCACTGATCGGAAATGCAGGTGTTTCTGCCGTTCCTGACAGTGCCCGTGTTTCTCAGGTAGTAGGACTGGAATATGATAAAACCAATCATCTGCTGATGCATGCAATGGGACCCAATGTAGCCGGAGTTATAGGAAGCGCTGTTGCTGCAGGGGTTTTACTCAGTTTCTTATACTAATTTTAAACATAAATTATTTTAATTTAACCCTCTCGTTTTCATATATAATAAAAAAAAGCTGGATGCAATGATTGTAACCAGCTTTTTTATTGTACTTTTGAGTTTTATTTTAAAAAATGAAAATCAGAATTTTTTACTCTTTTATTTTATTAGTATTGATTACAAATCAATTGTATTCACAAAACAATACGACATCCGTCAGTATTCCTGCTTCACAACTGATAATTGACGGGAATAATTATAATATAAACCCTGGAGATACCATTCGTTTATCAAGCGGAATAAAAGAGTATTTAAGAATTTCTAATTTTCATGGCGATTCCTTACATTATATTGTTTTTATAAATGATAGCGGAAGTGTTATCATTCAAAACAACAGCCATCCTTTTGGAATATTAATTGTAAATTCCTCATATTTCAAATTTACGGGAACAGGTGTGGATACAATAAAGTATGGATTCAAAATACTTAAAACACAGGCTAATATGAATGGCTTAAATATTAGTGGAAAAACTACAAATTATGAAATTGACCATTTTGAAATTGCTAATACCGGTTTTGCCGGAATTATGGCAAAAACAGATCCTGTTTGTGATTTAAGTACTAATTATGGGTATTTTACACAATATCAAACTTCTATACACGACAATTATTTACATGATATCGGAGGTGAAGGCTTTTATATCGGACATTCTTATTTCGGAGGATACCAGACAAATTGTAACGGACAGGCTGATACACTTTACCCACATGAATTAAAAGGAGTGAGAATTTTTAACAATTATCTTGAAAACTGCCACTGGGATGGGATTCAGCTTGGCTGTGCAACCGAAGATTGCGAAATTTATGGAAATATTGTTACTAATTATGGTCTAGATTCAATAAATGGCCAGAATAGTGGTATTCAAATCAGCGGAGGAACTACCGGAAAGTGCTATAATAATTTGATTTCGAATGGAAGCGGTAATGGTATCAATGTATTTGGGTTAGGAAATAATTTGATTTTTAATAATATTATCCTTAATGCCGGGAAAAACTATTTTGTGAATAATCCAACTCAAATTGTAAACGGTATTTTCTGCGACGACAGAACAACAATATCCGGTTTACCATTTATGTTTATGAACAACACCATCATTAACCCCAAAACAGATGGAATAAGGTTTTACAGCACTCAAAGCAATAACAATAAATTCTTCAATAATATTATCATACATCCAGGTTCTCTCGGAAATTATTCTAATATTAATCAGAGTTATATTTTTCTTTCAAATGGAGTAAATGCGAGTTTATCAAACAATTATTTCGCCCCCGATATGATTAATATAAATTTTAAAGACTCTTTATCCGCAAATTTTAAACTAACCGCTATTTCACCTGCATTAGACGCTGGCATAGATGTTTCGCCGTATGGAATTAATTTCGATTTCGATAATATTCCCCGCCCATCTTCCTTTGGATATGATATTGGTGCTTATGAATATGTCCCGGAAATTTTTATACAGGAATCTAATAATATGGATGAAATTCATATTTTTCCCAATCCAAACGAAGGAATCTTTACTATTTCTTTCCCTTATATGAATCTTTCGGGTAATTTTAAGCTAAAAATAATTAATCCATTAGGGAAGATAATAACTGAACATGATTTTAATTCAAAAGCAATTCAGACGATAAATATCTCAAAATTAGCAGTTAGTGGTTTATATACCATCCTAATACAATCAGAAAA
The DNA here is from genome assembly GCA_903899825.1 of uncultured Bacteroidales bacterium. Taxonomy (GTDB): domain Bacteria; phylum Bacteroidota; class Bacteroidia; order Bacteroidales; family JACABE01; genus JACABE01. The sequence continues at coordinate 6,783 of CAIUKU010000016.1, forward strand.
ACATCTCATTTATAAAAAAATAATTATCAATAAACCCAATTAGTTATATGTTAATCATAGGCATTGCAGGAGGTTCTGGCTCCGGAAAAACAACCGTTGTAAAAAAAATTATTAAAAATCTTCCCAAAGATTCAGTGTCTATAATTTCACAGGACTCTTACTACAAAGATAATGGACATAAATCACCTGAGGACAGAGCAAAAATAAACTTTGACCACCCATCCTCTATTGAATTTAATTTATTGATTAAACATCTCGAAATGCTTAAAGAAGGGTATACTATCGATATGCCCATCTATTCATATCTTACCTGTGCCAGGGCCAAGGAAACCATTCCTATTGTTCCCAAAAAAGTTATCATTGTAGAGGGTATCCTTATATTATCAAGCCCCCGTATGAGAGACCGCATGGATATAAAAGTATTTGTAGATGCTGACGGAGATGACCGGCTGATGCGTATTATCTGGCGCGATCTTGAAGAAAGAGGCCGTTCTTTTCAGCAGGTGCTCGAACATTACGATAAATATGTAAAACCTATGCACCTTCAGTTTATCGAACCTACAAAACGCTATGCTGATATCATCGTTCCACAGGGAGGAAAAAACCAGGTTGCCATTGATATTCTGAGTTCGCGTATTAAAATGAACCTCAATCTGTAAAACAATTAATAAACAGAACGTTGAAAGACGATAACAAATAACATAATTTCTTTATTTTAAGTACTCTAAGTACTTTAAGTATTCTAAGTACTTTAAGTATTCTAAGTACTTTAAGTATTCTAAGTACTTTAAGTATTCTAAGTACTTTAAGTATTCTAAGTACTTTTAACAATTCAAACAATGCCATTCTTTCAATTATCCGATGAACTCATATTCCCCAATCCGGAACTGGCTGAAGAAGATGGTTTATTGGCAATTGGAGGCGATTTAAGCCCCGAACGATTGATATTAGCCTATTCTAATGGAATCTTTCCATGGTTCAGCCAGGGCGAACCCATTCTTTGGTGGTCACTCAATCCAAGGTTGATATTATTTCCAGATCAATTCAAATGTTCCACCAGTCTACAGAGAGTGATCAAAAGCAATAAATTTGAAGTAAAAGCCGATACTAATTTTATAGAAGTTATAAAAAATTGCAGTAAGGTAAAAAGAAACGAACAAAATGGCAGCTGGATAACTCGTGAAATGATAAAAGCATACACCATTTTACACGAATTAGGAATCGCACACTCGATAGAAACTTATTTTCAGGGAAAACTGGTGGGTGGATTATATGGAGTTTCTCTGGGCAAAGTCTTTGTGGGAGAATCGATGTTTCACACCATAACCGACGCCTCTAAAACGGCTTTGTTTCATTTAGTGGAATTCTTAAAAAAGCAAAATTATCATTTTATTGATGCCCAACAACCAACTTCTCATTTAATATCTATGGGAGCCAAAGAGATAGACAGGAAAAAATATCTTGTGCTTTTGAAAAATGCTTTAAAACATTCAACTGAAACCACAAAATGGAGTTTGTAGTATTACTTTTTTTCGTTTTTTTTGAAAAATAAATTCTTTGCTATAGTCCAAATATTTTGATAATTACATCCATTTTCAATCACAGAACAACAAAAATAAATCATTGGAATGGTTTTAAAAAGCATTTTTAATAAAAAAAGTAATTATCTTTGTATTTAAATTGGGTAAATACGTTTCATCAAATTTATAAAAAATGTCAGTAAAACAAAAAACGATAGACCTCAGAAAAAGAATGCAGGAAGCGCTGCAAGGTGGTGGTTCTAAAGCAATTGAAAAACAAAAGGCTACCGGTAAGTTAACAGCCCGTGAGCGTATTATTGCACTATTAGATCCAAATTCATTTTTTGAATATGATCTGTTTGTAGAGCATTCGGGTAAAGATTTTGATATGGATAAAAAGTACTTACCGGGAGATGGTGTACTTACCGGAACGGGTACCGTGAATGGTCATCCTATTTGTATTTATGCTCAGGATTTTACCGTTGCAGGTGGTTCGCTGGGCTATATGCATGCTAAAAAAATTACAAAAATCATGGATCATGCCATGAAACTGAAAGTACCTATCATTGGGATCAACGATTCCGGTGGTGCCCGTATTCAGGAAGGAGTTAACTCTCTTGCCGGTTATGGTGAAATTTTTTACCGCAATACACTGGCTTCTGGTGTTATTCCACAAATATCAGTTATTTTAGGACCCTGTGCAGGTGGTGCCGTTTATTCTCCCGCATTAACCGACTTTGTTTTTGTGGTGGACAAGATTTCCAAAATGTTTATCACCGGTCCGGAAGTTATCAAAACCGTTCTGGGAGAAGAAATTTCGATGGAAGAACTGGGTGGAGCCCGGGTTCAGGCAGAACTGACAGGAAATGCTCATTTCTTTGCCGAAAGTGAAGAAGAATGCTTTGAACAAATCAAAAAACTGGTTAGTTTTATTCCATGGAACAACACTAAAAAAGCCGAAGCTTTCCCTAAAAAATCCCCGAAAACAAAATCCTATAAAATAGAAGGCGTTTTCCCAACCAATCCTCAGCTACCTTATGATGTCAGAAGCATTATCAAAGCCATCAGCGATGATTCCGATTTTCTGGAAGTGCACGAAAAATGGGCTGCAAATATTGTAGTCGGTTTTGCCCGCTTAAATGGTCAGTCTGTTGGTTTTGTTGCCAATCAACCTTTGGTGTTGGCTGGTGTACTAGATGTTGATTCTTCAGATAAAGCAGGCAGGTTTATAAGATATTGCGATGCTTTCAATATCCCATTGGTAACTTTTGTTGATTTACCAGGCTATTTACCTGGCATCGATCAGGAACATGCCGGCGTTATCCGCCATGGTGCAAAAGTATTATATGCTTACTCAGAAGCTACGGTTCCTAAAATTACCGTTATTTTACGCAAAGCTTATGGCGGAGGTTATATTGCAATGTGTTCCAATCACCTGAGAGCTGACTTTGTTTTTGCATGGCCAACTGCCGAAATTGCAGTAATGGGACCTGAAGGAGCTGCCAATATTATTTTCAGAAACGAAATTCTGAATGCAGAAAATCCTGAAGAAATGCGCAAAAAGAAAATTGCAGAATACAAGAAAAAATTTGCAAATCCTTATGTAGCTGCTGCTTATGGTTATGTGGATGCAGTAATTGATCCGAGTGAAACCAGGCATTTCCTCATTCATGCCCTTGATATTTCCAAGGACAAACAGGAAATCCGTCCATACAAAAAACATGGTATTCCTCCGTTTTGATGCATCATTCTTAATGATATTTTTTAAATTATTACATAAAACAGACTGTTTCATTCATAATCAGAATAATGGAAGATATAGAACAAAAACCTGAAGAAAAAGACTATAGCATGTATCAGGATATTAATATTGATAATATTCTTTATACAACGATTATACCCAAGAAAAATCAGGAAAAGAAGCCTTACAAGCCTAAAGATCCTCGCGAAATATATGTTTTTATTCCGGGAACCATACTTACTATCTACGTGAAAAAAAAGGATAAAGTAAAAAAAGGCGATAAGCTCATCTCTTTTCAGGCAATGAAAATGAACAACCTATTGCTTTCCCCTATGGATGGAGTGATAGAAAACGTTTTTGTTAAAGAAGGAGAAAATTCGAATAAGACGCAAATGCTGATGAAAATCAAATAGGCTACTTTTTCAAGGCGAAAAGATTAAAAAAAACAGTATCTCTCTGTGAAAGATACTGTTTTTTCTTTTTTATTCCTTTACAATCTTCCCGCTTATTACCTTCCCTTTATCACTTATCAGTCAATAGTAGAATATGCCTTGTTTGAAATTTTAGTTATTTTAATTTTTTCGCTAACTCCTTCATAAAATTTTCCAACTCTGATTCATTGTTTAATCTGATGGTTTGAAATGTTTTTTGGTCGGGTGAAAGCAAGATATAAGTAGGATAATACGGAACATTGAAATACTTTTCGTATCCACTGGGTGCTTTACAAGCTGTATATTTCATATCCCGCTTATGAACAACATCTTTTATTTCCTGGATTTTTTTATCAATCGGATTGATACCCAATACCACTAAGTTCCTGTCTTTAAACTTTTCGTAGATAGCATTTACTTTTGGAATACCCCGCATACAAGGAGGGCAATTGGTAAACCAAAAATCTAATAAGATATATTTTCCTTTAAAATCATTCAACCTCAGCGAATCGCCATTAATTTCTAATAATGGAGTTGAAAATCTTTTTGACAAATCTACAGAATTCGCTTTTGGATTAGGTTCAACTATTTTGTTTCTATCTGTCTTTTTATAATCTTCAAAACTCGCATAATCAGCTAAAATTGAAGGTACATATATTTGCTTGTATTTTGCTATTAGTTTTTTGATGCTATCATTAGTTGATGAACTTGTTTTTAATTTATCAAAATTATAATACATGCTAATGGGATTATTTCCCATTACTTTTGATGTGTCCATTTTCATGTACAACGACTTAAAGCAATAACTTATCGTATCGATAACAGCATTATATGTGCAAGGTTTGGCAAATATTTCGGTCATTTTTATTTCATAGCCTAAGCTTGATAGTGGGCCATAAGGCATTTGTTTATAAGAAATTCCAATACAGTTTTTTTTATATTGTTCAATGTCTTTTACTTTTGAACTTATAAAACTCGGTTGATATAAACTTGACATCAAAATTGGCTCTAATACCTCTGTTAGTATTCCTACATCAAAAAACAATAAAAGAGAATCTTTATTGCCATCCGATTGGTAATATTTATTTACTATTTTATCAAACAAAAAAGCTGAATCACCTATTTTATAATAAGAATATCCAAAATCGGGAAAGTCAATATAGAGTTCCTTTGTTCTACCTATTTTTTTGCCAGAATAATAAACCAATGCCTGATAAGTTGAAGAATCATTATCAAATTTATTAAGTAAGCTTATAGTAATTTTAAACATTGCGGTAGTATCTGCATGTAAAGACTTCCTCATCAGCTTTTTTACCCACGGATTTTCGGGTTTGCACGTAAAACTAAAAATTAGAAGGAATAGAAATAGGAAGGTTTTTTTCATAATTTATAAATTTTTTGTGGCTAATATTTGATATTTCATTTTATCTTTACTTATACTTAATTAATAATATTGTTGAA
>CAIUKU010000017.1 GCA_903899825.1 uncultured Bacteroidales bacterium
ATTAAATAACTGATACAGTTATTGTTTGATTAGTTAATTTTTTTAATACTATTCGAATTTCGCCTATGGAACTCGCCAAATAAACATCCTCGTGTGTGTGAATATTTTCACATGGCTCGTTTCATTTAGAGAAATTCAAAAAAATAATCTAAATTTGTAAAAAAAATAAATTTGGAAGGCATCATTATAAAATCCACAGGAAGTTGGTTTACCGTTTTACATTCAGACGATATTATTACTGATTGCAAAATAAAAGGAAATTTCAGAATCAGGGGAATGAAAACCACTAATCCCTGTGCTGTGGGTGATCATGTGATTTTTGAAATGATGGCCAATGAAAATATTGGGGTTATCAGCGAAATCAAGGATAGGCACAATTGCATTATCCGGAAATCAACCAACCTATCCAAACAAACCCACTTATTGGCTGCCAATATTGATCAGGCAGTGCTGGTGATTACGGTTGCTTCTCCCCGCACTTCTACAGGTTTTATCGACAGGTTTTTGGTAACGGCTGAAGCCTATCATATTCCGGCCATATTACTGTTTAATAAAATTGATCTATACAATGATGAAATCATGGCCTATCATCATTTGGTGAAATCCATCTACAGGAATGCAGGTTATTTCTGTCTGGAAGTCTCCGCCTTAAGGGGAGATAACATTGACGAAGTCATCGTATTGATGAAAGATAAAATTAATCTGTTTTCTGGTCATTCAGGAGTAGGTAAATCTGCTTTAATCAATAAAATAGTTCCGGGCTTTAAATTAAGAACTGGAGATATTTCAGGTGTACATCAAAAGGGCAAGCATACTACAACTTTTGCCGAAATGTTCCGCCTTCCTTTCGGGGGATTTATCATAGATACTCCCGGTATTAAAGAATTCGGAATGGTTGATTTTACAAAAGAAGAAGTTACCTATTTTTTCCCTGAAATGAAATTACTGGCCAATCAATGTCAGTTTGACAACTGTACCCATGAGCATGAACCCAGGTGTGCTGTCAAAAAAGCGGTGGAAGAAGGTGTGATAAACGAAACCCGCTATCATAACTATTTGAACATCATAAATGGCAGGGAAATGGACATTGAAGGCTGGGAATTGAAATAGAATTTTGAAAGCGTATTGTAATTTCAATCATAAAAGGTATAATGCCAGTCAGAAAGATGTTGTACTTCAGGAACGATAGTGAATTGAAATACTTTATATTTCATTTCGTTATTACAAAATATTATCAATGTATTTAATGGCATTGTTTGTTCTTTCAGCTCCTGTTCCGTTTATGATTACAAAAGGCAATGCTGAATCTTTTAATAATTGGTGATAGATTTGAAAGAGTGTTTCTCTTTCATTTGGGTTTTCCCGCTGAGGATCAAACTCCCAGGGCAAATCGGTATTACATAGCAAATATAAGTCGTATTTGTGATACTTAAATTGCTCATTGATCCATTGGTGGCATTTGTTGTATTTAAACTCGCACCAGATTTTTGTAACTGTAAAATCAGTATCACAGAACAGTAATTTATTGGCATTTTCTGCTGTTTTGTTTTCGTTGTCCAGTTGTCCGACGGCTATTTGTAAAATATCTTCGTAATCGTAGGGACGCATTATTTTTTCAAGGTATTTTCTTGCATATTCAGCTACCCAAGCGGTTTGGTAATGAATAGCCAATTCCTCAGCCAGCCTGCTTTTTCCTGTTGATTCGGGTCCTGTAATGGCAATGCGTTTGATCATTGATTGTTATTCTTAGGCGTTTAGACTTTTAGATATCGGATTATTAATGCCATCCTCATTTACAATTAACTTTTTCTTCCATTCAATGTATCCTGAAATGGCAATAATTAAAAATACAGCATATTGTAATCCCGAAAAAATCAAACCGGAATAGATACACAATGGGATTGCCAGTAAATCACCAATAATCCAGAAATACCAGTTTTCGATTTTTTTACGTGTTTGAAGCCACATTCCTACAATATAGAGGGCAGAGGTAAATGAATCGCCAATCGGAAATTTACTGTCGGTTTTATTTTTAAGCAAAAAATACAAAGCCACAAAGGAGATCGTAAATATAGCTATATTTTGCAGGTGTTCCTTGCGTGTACATCTGCTGATGGGAATATGTTTTTTGTTTTCATCCACTCTGGCCCAATTGTACCACCCATAAATACTCATGATTACAAAATAGAAGTTGATCCCCATATTGGCATATAATTTTGTTCCAAAGAAAATATATACATACAAGCCGACATTTATCAAACCGGTAGGGTAAACCCAAATGTTTTCATTGCGTGCATACCAAACACTGAGTAACCCGAAAAATACCGCAAAAATTTCAACATAACTGGTATCCAGCAGGTTTTGGTGTAAAAGAGAAAGAAAGCTTTCCATTAGAAGTTTGGTTATTGGTTAATAGTTATTGGGTTACTGTTGGCGAAATTACATAAAAATAAGAATTTACAGCTGCTTTTCAACTTTGCAAGGATTTTTTTGAGGAATTCTTGTTGTTTTTTAGAAAATCAGGTTTTGATTGTATAACTTTACAGCCTCAAATTAAACTAAAATTAGCATGTTAATTAAAACCATCTGCGATGTAATAGAAAATTATGCCCCTTTGTCTTATCAGGAATCTTATGACAATGCAGGCCTGATTATCGGAAATAAAGAAAAAGAAATTTCAAAAGCCATCATTTGTATAGATGTTACCGAAGAGGTATTGGTCGAAGCTATTGAGAAAGGATGCGGATTGATAATATCGCATCATCCTTTAATTTTTAAAGGCATTAAAAAGATCAACGGGAAAAACGCAATAGAAAGAATCATTGTTAAAGCAATACAGCAAGATATAGCCATTTATGCTGCCCATACCAATTTAGACAATGTCGTAAAAGGCGTTAATGCAATGCTTGCAGAAAAACTTCAGTTGAAAAACCTTCAAATACTACAACCCAAGCGAAATATTCTCCGTAAACTGGTTTGTTTTTGTCCGCATTCTCATGCTGAAGCTGTAAGGAATGCAATGTTTGAAGCCGGAGCAGGGCGGATAGGCAATTACGATCAATGTAGTTTTAACAGCCCCGGAGAAGGTAGCTTCCGGGCTTCTGAAGCTGCGAATCCTTATGTAGGAGCCGTCAATGAGTTGCATATCGAAAATGAAACCAGGATAGAAACCATATTTCCGGCTTATCTTGAAAAAAATATCTTAGCCTCCCTTTTTGCCGCTCATCCTTATGAAGAAGTTGCCTATGATGTATATGCCTTAGAAAATGAAACGCAAACCATAGGAAGTGGGATGATAGGTGAGGTAGCAGCAACAGATGAAATCAGTTTTCTGAAAAATGTAAAATCTATAACTGCTTCAGATTGCATCAGGTATACTGCTTTATCGGGTAAGCCCATTCAAAAAGTAGCTTTGTGCGGAGGTTCGGGCAGTTTTCTGATTCATGATGCAATTGCTGCAGGTGCTGATATTTTTATAACAGGAGATGTAAAATATCATGATTTTTTTGAAGCCGAAAACAAAATTATCATAGCTGATATCGGGCATTATGAAAGTGAACAATTTACTAAAGAATTATTATATTCAATTATTACAAAAAAATTTCCTAATTTTGCAGTTTTAATTTCAGAAAAGAATACAAATCCAATTCATTACCTGTAAATACAAATTCAATATATTATGGCAAAGACAACCAAAGGCGAAGCAAAAGAAGCCAATACCACATCAACAGCAGAAAACGAGGTGGTAGAAAATAAATACAAAGAAATTATCGCCAGAGAAGCCGATGTTAGTGTTGAAACCAAATTAACCGCACTTTATACATTGCAACAAATAGATTCACAAGTTGATAAAATAAGAATCATCCGTGGTGAACTTCCGCTGGAAGTACAGGATTTGGAAGACGAAGTAGCTGGTTTAGAAACACGTATCGATAACTTTGTTCAGGAAATTAATGTACTCGAAACTTCTATCAGCGAGAAAACATCAGCAATTTCCGATTGCCAGATGCTTATCAAACGGTATGAAGAACAACAAAATAATGTAAGAAACAACCGTGAATATGATTCTTTAACCAAAGAAATTGAGTTTCAGAATTTAGACATTACCCTGAGCGAAAAAAGAATTAAAGAGTTCACATTTGCACTGGAAGCTAAAAAAGAAGAAGTCGGAAATGCACAAAGAATATTATCGGACCGAAGTGCAGAATTAGAAATTAAAAAAGCTGAATTAGACGATATTATTGCTGAAACAGAAAAAGAAGAAACTGAATTAATTCAAAAATCTCAGGACAATCAAAAATTAATCGAAGAAAGACTATTGACAGCCTATCAACGTATCCGCGAAAATGCCCGCAATGGCCTGGCTGTTGTTATGGTTGAAAGAGATGCCTGTGGAGGTTGCTTTAATAAAATACCACCCCAACGTCAGCTGGACATTCGTATGCACAAGAAAATTATTGTTTGCGAATACTGCGGAAGAATTTTGGTTGACAATGCCATTGATGAAGTGGTAAAACGCTAAATATTTTTATAGCTAACTATTAAAAAAAGAGGATGTCCAAAAATAGTGGATATCCTCTTTTTTTTATTTTTAATGTGTTGATTAATTTTTATTGAAAGCTACACATTGAATACCCATGATTGATTTTTGTAAAAAAATTCATTATTGGATGGGTATTTCATCAGGAAAAGTAAAAAAATAAAAACCTTTGTGTTTTAATCGAAAGATGTAGTGTGTTTTTTACTTTACTTTTGTCTCTTAAGTAACTACTCTCCTATAATCTGATAACCAAGCTTTTGAGCTTGACGTTTTAATCTCTTTATTTGATTATCTTTAAATACTTCATTGTATTTTTCAATAGGAATTGGTGTAAATAGTACTTTATCTTGCATCATTTTATAGAATATTACAGCAATTTTTCTTGCAGTGGCAACTACTGCTTTCGCAGTTCCTTTTTTTACTTTAATTCGATGGAAAAATACAGCTAACCAATTTTCACTTCTTTGAACTGAAAATGCTGCCATTTTAAAAACTTGCCCTGCTATGTTTTTCTTTTTTGGAATTCGGCTACTTAAAATTCTTCCACCAGAAATCTTATTATTAGGAGCTAAATTTAACCATGAAGTAAAATGTTTTTCTGTTGGCCATTTTTTCATATTTAACCCTATTTCACTTATGATTTCTAATGCATTAGATTCAGTAATTCCAAAAATTTCAGGCAAATCTGTTCCTGTAATTTGCTTTAATATTTCTTTTGCTTGAAAATTTATGTTGTTTTTATTGCTTTGTACTTTAAGCTTTTCATTTGGATCTTTTGGAATGCCTGTTTTGTCTCTTAGATGTTGTTCTATTTGAGCATCACATTCTTTTATTTTTCTTTGATAAAAATGATAAAGTGAAAAACTCTGTTCTAACTCAAAAATATGTTCTTCTTTCCAAATTCCTTCTAAAGATTTAATTATCATTTCTTTTTTATTTGCTCTTATTCTGCCATCACAAAATGAAGCTAATTTTTCGGGATTCTGTTCACCTAATATTATGGCTTGTATTATATCCTGTCCTGATTTCCCTGTAATATCAGTTATAACATGCTGTAATTTTATATTTAACTGTTCTAATGCCTTATGCATCATACGTATATGAGTTGCGGCCATTTCAATAAGATTTTTCCTGTGACGCATATACGTTCTAAGCTTGCGTGTAAACGCATCTGGCTGAAAACTTGCAGAGAGTAATCCGCAACTATGCAATTGTCTTATCCATTCTGCATCACTCATATCTGTTTTTTTACCACGTACATTTTTTACATGTTTTGCATTGACTAAAACCACATCAAAACCTTCTTGTTCTAAAATTAAAAATAAACTTACCCAATAAATACCTGTGGCTTCCATAGCTACAGTATTCACCTTGCATTGTTTTAACCACATTGCTATTTCTTTCAAGTTTTCGGTGAAACATCCGAAACTCCTGATTGGTTCTTTGTTTTTAGGATTCACTGCAACATAGTGTTCCTTACTAGAAATATCAATCCCTGCTGCATTTGGATAAATGATAGGGAATGCTTTTGTTGTCTTTTCCTTTTTCATTGTCTTAATATTTAAATTTATACTTTGAATATTAAAGCAACGTCTAGTTCTTTGTTTAAAAAGCATAAACTCTTAAACGGGGTTGTATAAACACCACCAAAACAGATTGCCATTCCAAGAACCTCACCAAACTTGACCAGGGGCTCATAGCACCACTCAAAAAGACGGTTTTTAAAACGTTGCTTCCAAGTGCAAAGTTACTTAACCTGATTGAGAGTGTCAACTGTTATAAACTTGAACAAAAAGTAAACAAAAATTCAAGACTCCAAATCATTTACTACAAAACTGCGTTTTTTAAATTTCCTTCGCAATACAAGCCGTAGCGAAATAAACTGAAGTGAATTTAAGTTTCATTTATACCTTCGCTACTCC
>CAIUKU010000018.1 GCA_903899825.1 uncultured Bacteroidales bacterium
AAATACACCTTAACTCGCTGTCCTAATTTTGGGGAGTATTATATACAATCCAAGAATAGTTGTCCAATCATCACACTGTATAAATGGTTTTACACAATTTAGTCGTTCAGATTCATCAATTAAATGTTCATGTGTATCTATTAATTCAGTCTGATTAACATGGTCTAATAATATCTCAAAGTTTCGATTCATCCAATTTCTTTATTTGTTTGCAGTATGTTCTTTAATATTGGCTGCCAACTCGTATATATATGTATAAACTTGCGTGTTTTTTTGTTAAAAGATAAATCTCATAGCATTGAGAAGTATATGTTCGTTATTTAAGCACCTTATATAGTATTTATTCCTTTTTACCCTTCAAAATTAAAATGAATATTGACATAAATCACCCTTCCCTCCTTTTTTAACAAAAAGCCCAATGATTTTTAAACCATTGGGCTTTAGCATTCAATTATAAATGTAATTTATCATAAACGTACAATCTCCACTTCTGCTAAACGACATTGATTAATAAATGACAAATTTATTCTAGGTTTTATCATTACACCCTTACACCTTCGTCAGATCAATTTCGAAATTATACTCTTTTTCGGGTGTGCTGCAATGCAATACACATTGGTCGCAAACGGATAATTCGCCCCTGAGACGTCTTTTCACCATGTCTTCGGTACGGTAGCGCAAAGGCAGTACACTGATTTTCTGAATGACTTCATCGGCAAAAGCATACATCAGCAGCATTTTGGCATTGTGCTCCGATATGCCGCGCGAACGGATGTAAAACATGGCTTCATTGTCCAGCTGACCTACCGTAGCTCCATGGCTGCACTTGACATCATCTGCATAAATTTCGAGAAAGGGTTTGGTATTTACCTTGGCTTTATCGGTAAGCAGAATGTTTTTATTGCTTTGGAAAGCATTGGTTTTCTGGGCATCTTTGTGTACTACCACATGGCCATTGAATACAGCAGTAGCCGAATCGTCGAGAATGCCCTTAAAAAGTTCACGGCTGTTACAGTTTGGATAAAGATGATCGATAAAAACCAGGTTGTCAATGTGCTGTTTTTTATCCATCAGGTACAGGCCGTAAATATTGCATTCACAAGCCCGGCCATTCATCTTCACATAATTACTGTTTTTCAGTATGCCACCATTCAGGCTCAAGCCGTTGCTCGACAATTGTGCATTGTCTTTCATTTCAAAATAAGTAGCATTGATAATGGTAGATGCATTGTTTACATTCTGCATTTTGTAATGATCGAGTATTGCATTTTCGCCCAGTACAATTTCAGAAACGGTATTGCTCAGGCTTTTTTGATGGTTGTAGGAATCATCGCAATGAATCAGGCATAGCTTGGTATTTTTGCCGAGCACAATCAGATTTCTTGTTTGCAGGCATATATTCTTGTCATGATTAATAATGTTTACTATCTGTAGCGGCTTTTTAAATTCTACTCCATCCGGAACATAGATAAAAAAACCATCCTGTGCCATGGCGGTATTGATAGCTGTGAAAGCACTTTTGCTTGCATCAGCATATTGTGCAAAATGAGCAGCAACAATATCAGGATATTGCTGTAAGGCAGCGGCAAAACTTCCGTAGATGACGCCATTCTCAAGTTTTACCAATGCTTCGTCTTTACTTACATACCTGCCGTTGAGCATTGCAAGCATGATGGTATCGAGATGAGGAACATTGCACTGGAATACTTTATCAACATCTTCAACGATACCGGGATTATCATAGTAATGCTGATACTCCTCTTTGTAAACGTCAGTAAGATCGGTATTTCGCCAGTCTTCCAGTGCCTGAGTGGGCAATCCCAGTTTCAAAAACTGATCAAAAGCTTTTTTTCTTACATTAAATATTTCTTCATCGTCATTTCGCTTTATATCATCCTGATAAACTTCAAAATTATTGATAAGTTTATCGCTTAAAGGAAATGAATTTTCTATATTCTTCATTTTATTAGATTTTTATACAAACTGTCTATGCAATTTTAAATAGATTCACGGTAAGTCTTGTATATTTATTACACAGAGTTTCACAGAGAATACACTGAGGTTCACAGAGATTAATATTTGTATCTTTTTAAACCATTTTTAAGTAATGTTACATTGAAATTAATTAGCAAACCTATTGATTTGCCGGAAAATTTCATATAAGTTAATATCTGAGCTTCGTGAACAGGATTGAAAGTATCTGCAACTTTTAATTCAACTACGATATTGTTTTCAACTAATAAATCAATTCTATATCCACAATCGAGCTTAATTTCTTTATAAACAACAGGGATAGGTTTCTGTCTCTCAACATTTAACCCATTTTTCTTTAGCTCATAAAATAAACATTCTTCGTAAGCAGATTCAAGTAAACCAGGACCTAAGATTTTATGAACTTCTATTGCACAACCAATTATTATTTCAGTAAGTTTAATATCTTCCATATTATATTTATTAAAATATTAACGCTGTGGTTCTCTGTGTAAAAGAAAAAACTTTACAAACTGTCTTTAATCCATTCGTATCCTTTGCTTTCAAGTTCCAGGGCCAGTTCTTTGCCTCCTGATTTTACAATTCTTCCTTCGTACAACACATGCACAAAATCAGGAACAATATAATCGAGCAGACGTTGGTAATGGGTAATAACCACCGTTGCATTTTCGGGGCCGCGTAATTTATTTACCCCATTGGCTACGATACGAAGGGCATCAATGTCGAGTCCTGAATCAGTTTCATCCAGAATTGACAAGGTTGGATTGAGCATGGCCATCTGAAAGATTTCATTTTTCTTTTTTTCGCCACCCGAAAAACCTTCATTTACAGAGCGATTGTTTAGTTTAGCAGTTATTTCAACCATTTGTTTCTTTTCTTCCATCATTCTCAGGAATTCGCCTGAAGGAAGCGGATCAAGCCCATGGTATTTGCGTTGTTCATTCACAGCAGTACGCATAAAATTGGTCATGCTTACCCCCGGTATCTCCACAGGATATTGAAATCCAAGAAAAATGCCTTCGCTGGCACGTGCTTCTACCGGTAAATCCAGTAAATTTTTGCCTTTGTACAAAACCTCTCCTTCTGTAATATCAAAGACTTCACGTCCTGCAATTACCGATGCCAGTGTGCTTTTACCGGTTCCATTCGGACCCATGATGGCATGTACTTCCCCTTTGTTCACTTCCAGATTTACACCTTTCAGTATTTCTTTTCCATTGATGGAAGCATGCAAATTTTTTATATTCAGTAACATATTGTTTTTTTTATGTGTTTTTTGCAATAAATGCTTTATATTCTATCAAGTAATTTCTGAGTATCTTGAGTACTTAAAGTGCCTTGAGTACTTAAAGTTAAAAATCCTTTTGTTAGTATTTCAGATAAAAAGTTCCTACCTTTTACTTTAACCTTTAACCTTTTTACTTTTTACTTTAACCTTTTTACTTTTACCTTTCTTACCCAACGCTGCCCTCTAAACTGATTGAAAGCAATTTCTGAGCTTCTACAGCAAATTCCATGGGAAGTTTGTTCAGTACTTCTTTGGCATACCCATTTACAATCAGCCCAATGGCACTTTCGGTAGAAATTCCGCGCTGCTGACAGTAAAACAACTGGTCTTCAGATATCTTTGAGGTAGTGGCTTCGTGTTCGATAATGGAGGAACTGTTTTCGGCTTTGATATAAGGCCAGGTATGTGCTCCGCATTTGTCACCCATCAGCAGTGAATCGCACTGGGAGTAGTTTCTGGAATTGGTGGCATTTTTGGCGATTTTCACCAGACCTCGGTAGCTGTTGTTGCTAAAACCGGCAGAAATACCTTTTGAAATAATGGTAGACTTGGTATTCTTACCAAGATGTATCATTTTACTTCCTGTATCTGCCTGCTGGTGATTATTGGTAATGGCCACAGAATAAAATTCTCCCACTGAATGATCGCCTAAGAGTATACAACTTGGATATTTCCAGGTAATGGCAGAGCCGGTCTCCACCTGAGTCCAGGATATTTTTGAATTGCTTCCCTTGCATATTCCACGTTTGGTAACAAAATTAAAAATACCGCCCAATCCGTTTTTATCACCGGGATACCAGTTCTGAACCGTTGAATATTTAACTTCAGCATCTTTCATGGCAACAATTTCAACAATGGCTGCATGTAACTGATTTTCGTCTCTTTGAGGAGCAGTACAACCTTCCATATAACTTACATAGGCACCTTCGTCAGCAATGATGAGGGTTCTTTCGAACTGACCGGTATTGGCTGCATTGATTCTAAAATAGGTAGATAATTCAACCGGACAACGTACACCTTTGGGAATGTAACAAAACGAACCATCGCTGAATACTGCGGAATTTAAGGCAGCAAAATAATTATCGCCATAAGGTACCACTGAACCCATGTATTGTTTTACCAGATCAGGATGATTCTGAACTGCATCGCTGAATGAACAAAAGATAATGCCCTGTTTTGATAGAGTCTCGGTAAATGTTGTTTTTACAGAAACACTATCAATAACTGCATCTACAGCCACACCCGACAGCTTTTTCTGTTCGTCCAATGAAATGCCTAATTTTTTAAAGGTTTCCAGTAAGGCAGGATCTACCTCATCCAGACTGCTTAATTCTTTTTTCTTTTTAGGCGCAGCATAATAAATAATATCCTGGTAATTTATAATAGGTATTTTCAGGTGAGCCCATTGTGGCTGTTCCATTTCCAGCCATTTTTTATATGCTTTCAATCGATATTCCAATAAGAATTCAGGTTCATTTTTTTTTGCTGAAATAAACCTGACCGTATCTTCGGTAAGTCCAACAGTAGCTGTATCCATTTCAATATCTGTCACAAAGCCCCATTTATACTCACTGTTGGTTACTTCTTTCAGAATATGATTCTTTTCTTTTTCCATGATTAATTTTAATCGAATTAATTTAGATTCATTACAAATTAATAAAGTGCAAATTTATAATTTTTGAAACGCTATTCCAATAAAATATGTATTTTCTGCATGAAATAAACAAAACTTATGTTGAAAAGTTTGGTAATTTTGCAAACATAAAATTTCTTAAATATTACAATATATGTTTGAAGACAGGAGCAAAAAAAGGACTGAGTTGGGTGAATTAGGTGAATTTGGCTTAATTGATCATCTGACAAAAGACATCATATATAAAAATGCAACTACCCTCAAGGGAGTGGGTGATGATGCTGCTGTAATCCATACTAAACTGACCACATTAGTTTCAACCGATTTATTGGTTGAAGGCGTTCATTTTGACTTATCGTATACGCCTTTAAAACACCTGGGTTATAAAGCTGCCGTAGTGAATTTTTCGGACATAGTTGCCATGAACGGAACTCCAACACAATTGGTAGTGGGTATTGCAGTATCTAACCGTTATTCGGTGGAAGCACTCGAAGAATTATATGACGGCATAAAACTAGCCTGTGAGAAATACAAGGTTGATCTGGTGGGAGGCGATACTACTTCCAGTACTTCGGGATTATTGATTTCGATGACAATCATCGGAGAAGCCGCTACTGAAGATATTGTTTACCGTAATGGTGCAAAAGAAGGAAATCTGCTCTGTGTAAGCGGCAACCTGGGTGCTGCCTATATGGGATTGCTTTTACTCGAGCGCGAAAAAGAAGTTTACAAAGCCAATCCGGCTGCTCAACCAGAGCTGGAAGGTTATGATTATATTTTGCAACGTCAGCTTAAACCTGAAGCAAGACTTGATATTATTCAGCTTTTAAAAGAGAATAACATCAAACCTACCTCCATGATTGATATTTCAGATGGTCTGGCTTCTGAAATCCTTCACATCTGTAAACAATCTGACAAAGGCTGCAGTCTTTACGAAGAAAAAATCCCGATAGACGCCACTACTGTCTCACTGGCAGAAGAGTTTAAGATGATACCCACTGTGGCAGCATTAAGTGGCGGAGAAGACTATGAAGTGCTTTTTACCATTGAACAATCTGATTTTGAAACTGTAAAAAAATTAGCTGATATACAGATTATTGGTCATATTACCGATAAAAACAGTGGAGCAAATCTTATCACCTCTTCGGGTGCAGTGATACCTTTAAATGCCCAGGGCTGGGATGCTTTAAAAGAAAAAGAATAATTAAATCAGTTATTAAAGTTTTTCGCTAATCCGGAAAATAATAGTATGCAATTGGTTGATAATAAAAAAGGACTGCGAACAGTCCTTTTTTATTGGTAAATATCGGGGATTAGTATCCGAAAATATCTTCTAATTTCAGATATTTAAGTTTGCCATAAGCTTTCAGTACTTTGAAATTGGTTTCTTTTTTATCGCCCAGTACAAGATAGGTATGTTTTTTACCTTTAATATATTTATCGGCAAAAGCTTTTACATCATTAAATGTCATACCCGGAACCTTTGCAAAGATGTCTCTGCGGATATCATAATCCAGACCCATTTTTTTAGCATTTTCATATTGCCACAAAATATCAGATTTAGTGATTCTGTCGGTTCTCATTTTCTGAACGATTCCATCCTTAGCTAATGTAAATGATTTTTCAGATTCAGGCATATTGTTCACCAGTGCTGTTAATGCACTCAATGCATCTACCAGTTTATCATTCTGAGTGGCAATATAGGAAATTCCCATGTATGATTTATCCTTTTTACCCGGAGTCTGATACATTGACATGGCTGTATAAGCCAATGAACGGGATTCTCTGAGTTCCTGGAAAACGATAGAGTTCATGCTTCCACCAAAATACTCATTGAATAAATTAACATCAGCAGCCAGATTTTTGTCATACAAACCACCTTTATTTAATATCAGCATGGTTGATTGTTTAGAGTCGAAATCAACATGATACACAACATCTTTTTTGGTTTCCTGTTCAGCAAATTTAACTTCTGCCGGAACTGCCTGAAGTTTAGCAGGTACATTATGATAGGCATTTAATATTTTTGTTACTTCTGCTGTTGATTGACTTCCATAATACATAATATGATGTTCATAAGAAAGCAAACCTTTGATTTTAGCAACCATTTCCTCAGGAGTAATTGCTTTTAATTCAGCTTCTGTCAAAATATTGGTTGAAGGTGATTTGGCACCATAAATGCCATATTGTACCATTGCACTGAATACTCTTTGTTGGTTCATCTTTGCATCTGTCCTTTTTTTAAGAATATCTTTAACCATATTATCCAGTGCTTCTTTATTTGGTTGGCAATCGGCCAATACCGTTTCGAATAGCTGTAATGCTTTCTCCATATTTTCTGACAAACCACTTAAACTAACATAAACCTGATCGGCTGAATTGGAAACATTGAAAGAACATCCCAATTTATAATATTCTTCTTTTAACTGCGCATCAGTATATTTGGACGTTCCAAGGAATTTCAGATAATTGGCAGCAGTACCTATTTTTTTATCGTTATTGCTACCCATTTCGAAAACATAAAAAATATCGAATGTTTTGTTTTCAGTATTCTCTTTATAGGTAACAGGAATGTTACTTTTCACTGAAAAGAACTGTAAATCTTTTTTAAAATCCAGAAAAACAGGTTGAACATCAGCAGGTTTATTGGCTTGTATGGTTTTCAGGAATTCTGACTGATCTTCACGGTTGATTTTAATAGGTGTAATTTTAGGTTTTTTTACTTTTTTAATAGATTCGTCTTTTGCTTTTCTTTTATAAACAACTACATAATTATCAGATAAGTTGGCTTTAGCAAAATCAACCATTTCTTGTTTGGTAATCTTTGATAGTTTATTAATAGCTTCAACCTGGTCTTTCCATGGAGTATTTTCAATAAAAGAACTTACCATTGCCATGGCTCTGGCATCATTGGTTTCATATTCTTTTATTTTTCTTAATTTTAAATCGTTGATAATAGCTGGTATTAACCAATCAGGGAATTCTCCTTTTTTAAGCATTTCTACCTGTGATAAAAGCAATTCTTTAACTTCATCCAGTGTTTGTCCTGCTTTTGGTTTACCTGTTAACATCAATGCAGAATAATCATTCATAATTTCAGGATTTGAACCTGCACTTAATACTTTTTGTTTCTGATTGAGGTTAAGATCTATTAAACCTGCAGTACCATTTGTAAGAACCATATCCAGCATGGTTATCATATCAGCTTCTTTTGTTCCCACTCCCGGAAAGCGATAAGCAAGCATTATATTTTCAGCATCAGGTCCAAAAACTTCTTTAACAATTGGTTTTGTGATGGCTTGTTCTTTAGTAAAAGTAAATGCAGGAACCGTTGAGCTTTTTAATCCACCAAATTTTTGATCAATTATTTTGATTGCATAATCGGGATCAAAATCACCCGACATAGCTATTGCCATATTATTAGGTACATAATACTTCGCGAAAAATTCTCTGATATTTTTCATGGAAGGATTTTTAATATGATCCTGAGTACCAATTGTAGTTTGAGTTCCATAAGGATGATTGGCGAATAAACCTTCCATCATAGCAGTATAAACTTTTCGTGCATCATTGGTAAGTGTCATGTTTTTTTCCTCATAAATGGTTTCCAATTCTGTATGGAATAATCTTAAAACCGGATTGCTGAAACGTTCAGCTTGTATGGTTGCCCAATTTTCAAGTTGATTGGAAGGAATATCTTCCACATAAGCAGTAATTTCCAATGAGGTAAATGCGTTGGTTCCGTCAGCACCAATCGCTGACATTAATTTATCGTATTCATTAGGAATTGCATAAGTAGATGCAATGTAAGAAATACTGTCAATGATACGATAAATGTCTTTGCGTTGATTTTCATCCGTTAACGTTCTGTAAATTTCAAATAATGAATCAACCCTGGCAATCAGTGGTGCTTCATTTTTCCAATCTTTACTTCCATATTTTGCAGTACCTTTAAACATCATGTGTTCAAAATAGTGAGCGAGCCCTGTAGTTTCATGCGGATCGTTTTTACTACCAGCCCTGACGGCTACATAAGTTTGAATTCTTGGAGCATCTTTGTAAACCGTCATATAGACTTTCAAACCGTTATCGAGGGTATAAATTCTTGCATTCAACGGGTCACCTGCTACTGATTCATAAGTATATTGTTTTTGCGCCTGAAGCTGCTCCACTGCAATAAAAAAGACAGTAATGCTAATGATAGTAATCCAGATAAATTTTAAGTTATTCTTCATTTTTAGATTCATTAAATAATTATTTATTAGATATTTGTTTATTATGTTTATAAAAAAATTTGCCCAAAATTAAGCATTTTGGGCAAATTTTAAGGTTTTATTTCTTTGCTTCTTCGGGCATCAGTACCACTCTAACATAATGGTCTTTGGTAAAACATTTCTGGGATAATAGTTTTATATCATCTATCGTAACTGCTTTAAGATTTTCTTCAAATTTTAAAGTTTGGTTGATATCATCTCCATCAAAGGATGAAGCTTCTAATTTGCGTAACCAGTAATTGTTTTTCTTTATATTTGTTTCGCGTTCTCTGACAAGGGCTTCTTTGGCTTTATCAATATCAATCTGTGTTGGTCCTTTTTTCATAAGATCTTTCATGATACCGAAAACGGCTTTGGTTAATTTGTTTGCCATTTTTGGAGAACAACCAAACATAACCATAATATTATACTCAGGTTTTGGATAATGATCCATATTAATCATAGCCTGAGGGCTGTAAACGCCACTCATTTTTTCACGGATTACTTCAACCAATTTTATATCTATGATTCCTTTAAGCAATTCTATTGATAACTTATTTTTATCATTCCATTCAATACTTCCTGACATAAGCAAACCAACCATTCCTTGTTTTTCGGTACCTTTATGGAATTTTATATCGGTAATACCTTTGGCAAATTCAGGACTTAGATCTTTCCAGCTTTCTTTTCTATTGGTAACAGGCAGGCTTCCAATATACTTTTCAATCATGGGTGTAATTGAATCTACATCAAAATTCCCAACAAAGAAAAATTTGAAATCGCTTGCATCTGCAAATCTATCCTGGTAAACCTGGAAAACTTTATCAAGTTTTATCTGATTAATCTGTTCTTCTGTTGGAAGGATGATCAGCCTTTTAGCTCCTGGGTAAGATGATTTGTACAAGGTATCATAAAAAGCAAACTGAGGGTTCGCCTTGATGAATTTTAACTGGTTTTTCATCTGTGAAGCAAAAGTATTAAATGCAGCCGTGTCTTTTCTTGGTGCCTTAAAATACAAATAAGTTAATTGCAACAGCGTTTCAAAATCTTTTGGTGTAGAACTACCTGTAAATCCTTCTTTAATATCTGAAATATAAGGACTTATCTGTACAACTTTGCCTTTTAATTTTTTCTCCAACTGTACATTATCAAAATTACCTATCCCACTCTGATCAATGATCTGGCTTGAAAAATTTGCAGAAATAAAATCATTGTCAGAATATAAAGAATGTCCACCGGGACTGTAAGCAGAAACTAAAATTTCATCGTTTTTAAAATCAGTTGGTTTCAACACGACTTTTATTCCATTGGCCAATGTTAATTCTGTAAATCCAATTTCTTTATTTTCTTTTTTGGCTTTTACTTTTGAACCTTTTAAATTATCTTCCAATAAAGGCTCTGTTTTAAAATTGTCAACATAAGCATCCAATTGTTTAGTTTTCGAATTTTTAATAATGGTTAAAATCTGATCTTTGGTAGGTACTTTCACTCCTTCCTTATCAGGAGCAGTTATCACTAAAGCCATATTGTCTTCACTTACCCAGATTTTTGCCAACGCATTGATTTCAGCCAATGTAATTTCAGGAAGTAATTTTTTTGTGAATTTTAATTCATTTTTAATGCCTGGAATGGGCTCTTCAGAAAGGAAATTACTAGCATATTCATCACAAAAATTAGCAGATTCTGTCTTATCGGCTTCTTTGGAAGATTTTTCCATATTGCTCAACATTTCTTCTTTTTGTCTTTCAAATTCAGATTCCAGAAAACCATATTTTTTAACTCTTTCGTTTTCCTGCAAAAGTATTTCTAATGATTTGTCAATTTGATTTTCTTTGGCAGAAGCATAAGAAGAATAAGCATCCCCGCTACGTGCCAAAAACTGACCGTATGATGTGGAGGCTCCAATAAATGGAGCATCTTGTTTTAATGAAATTTCAGATAATCTGGCATTTAACATCCCAGTATATAATTGTTCCATTAAATATGTTTTGTAGTCGTTGATGGTTTTTTTAACAACATGAGGGTGTTTGTAGAATAACATGACCATGTTGCCGGTAGCTTCTTTATCCGTCGCGATGGCAATGAGAGGTTCTTTATTGGCAGGTAAATCAAACGAAGTTCTTGTTTTAGGATTTTCGGGATTTTTAATTCCACCAAAATGTTGTTTGATTTTTGCTTCTGCTGAATCTATGTTAATATCTCCGACAACTATAACTGCCTGAAGATTTGGGCGATACCAATCATGGTAAAACTCACGCAAGGTTTCATGTTTAAAATTCTGTAAGATTTCATACGTTCCGATAGGAACACGGTCAGCATATTTTGAACCTTTAAAAATGATAGGAAAATATACTTTTCGCATTCTGTCATTGGCACCTAAACCCAATCTCCACTCTTCGGTAATTACACCTCTTTCTTTATCAATCTCTTTGCCGTCCATCGTTACATTGTGCGCCCAATCTTCGATAACCTGATAGCCTTTTTCGAGCAATCCTTCTTTATCAGTAGGTATCTGAAGCATATAAACGGTTTCATCAAAACCAGTATAAGCATTAATATCAGCTCCAAAGCGAACACCAATGGTTTGCAGGAAATTTACCAGTTCATTTTTAGGGAAATTCTTGGTTCCATTAAAACACATGTGTTCAGTAAAATGTGCCAAGCCTTGTTGAATATCCGTTTCCATAATAGAACCTGTATTCACTGCCAAACGAAGTTCAACACGTTTCTCAGGTTTTTTATTCTGACGGATGTAATATACCAATCCATTGTCTAATTTACCGATTCTCACTTTCGGATCAACGGGTAAGGGTTTGTTCATATCCAGTTTGGATTCCTGAGCAAACAGGTTGCTTACCATAAAGGCCAGCATCATCAGACTTAAAATTTTAATTTTCATTTGTTATATGTATTAATTAGTGATTTGTGATTATTTTAAAATTCAATTTCCAGGCTCAATTCATCCTTTAATTTGATGATTTCAGGATTCTTTTCAGCCATTTTTTTATATTTATCATTATCAGTGTATGCAATATCTGTAACTATCTCAGATGCAATTTCCCGGGTTTCGATTTGTAATGAATAATTCCCGGTTTTATTCCTGATAAAATCCAGCATATCAGCTTTTTTTTGTTTTAATTCTGTTTCCTGAATCTTGTTATCAATTGTAATTTCAATGCTGTTTCCGTTTAATATGGCTTTGTTTTTTACTAAAGTAACATACAGACTTGGAGATGATTCCTGAATAGTAGTCAGATATTCTGTCCATATCACATCAAAATCCTGAACTGATATTTCATATTGAACTTCTGCTTCCAGTGCCAGGTCTGATGGTTCAATCGAAGGTTTTTGTTCCGGTTTTATTTCCTCTGCCATCATTGCCTTTACAGAGATTCCGCCATAAGCCTGAAAATTTTGAGGTAAATTGGTTTTTACAGCAACTGTTTTTTCAACAGTGTTGCTATCAAACATTGGCTTTGGGGCATCCGGAATTGGCTTGGTTGTTTCAATTACAGGTTTTACCTCCTGTTTTGGAGTATTGATTGTTTGTTTTTTGACAGCTTCTGTTGTTAATGTAGCATCCGCAATTGAAGAAATCTGCATTAACATGATTTCGATGCTTAGTCTTTTGTTGTTGCTGATTTTATAGTTCAAATCACTTTGATTGATGATTTCCAAAGATTTAAACAAAAAAGGAAGCTGACAATTAATGGATTGTTCTTTATATTTTTCTTTTAAATTATCTCCTATTTCCATTAATTTAACGGTAGCAACATCTTTACAAACCAGAAGGTTACGTAAATGTTCACCTAAACCGATTATAAAATGCTGTCCATCAAACCCTTTTTCAATCACTTCATTGAAAAGCAATAATGCATCCGGGATTTTGTTTTGAAGAAAGAAATCCGTTAATTTAAAATAATAATCATAATCAAGCACATTCAAATTATCGATAACAGCCTGATAAGTAAGGTGATTCCCTGCAAAACTCACCAACTGATCGAATATTGACAGGGCATCGCGCAATGCTCCATCTGCCTTTTGGGCAATGATGTGCAAAGCATCTTTATCAGCTAAAACATTCTCTTTTTCAGCGATGTAAGCCAGGTGATGAGCAATGTCTTCAATTTTAATTCTTTTAAAATCAAAAATCTGACAACGTGATAATATGGTAGGTATTATTTTATGTTTTTCGGTAGTAGCAAGTATAAATTTCGCATAAGCAGGTGGTTCTTCCAGCGTTTTCAGAAATGCATTGAAAGCAGATGCAGAAAGCATGTGCACCTCATCAATGATATAAACCTTATATTTACCATATTGTGGGGGAATTCTAACCTGTTCAACCAGGGAGCGAATGTCATCCACTGAGTTGTTAGAGGCAGCATCTAATTCGTATATATTAAAAGAAGCAGAATTATTGAATGAAATACATGATTCACATTGATCACAAGCTTCTATTTTTTCTGTAATGTTCTGACAATTAATCGTTTTAGCTAAAATCCTTGCACAAGTAGTTTTTCCAACACCACGGGGACCACAAAATAAAAAAGCCTGAGCCAGGTGATTATTTTTAATGGCATTTTTTAAAGTATTCGTTATAGAGGCTTGCCCAACCACTGTGTCAAAGGTATTGGGTCTGTATTTTCTTGCTGAAACAATATAGTTTTCCATCAAAT
>CAIUKU010000019.1 GCA_903899825.1 uncultured Bacteroidales bacterium
CAACATTCATCAATGTATGAATAATAAAGCAGAAAGAAGTCAGCTTAATAATATAAAATGCATTAATAAACCACTTCTTTTCTAACATATAGATTCTGTTCATTGAGCATTTTAAGAAAGTAGACACCCTGAGCTATCAATAATGGAAAACTGTTAGTTCCATAACCGACAATATTAGATTGTATGATTCTGCCCTTGATATCATATACCGTCAGTATAGTTTTACCCAACCATGGATTAAATACTGTAAGCGACTGATTGTAATAATAAATAGCAGGCTTTTTTTCATGTAAATCATTTATGCCTGTCGTACTGAAATGCAGTAAAAAACGATTGGGATCATCAGTCGTCTGGGCATTGAAAGAATAATCAGGCAAAGTGGATAAAAGCTGTTGAGTGGCTGTTTTCAAATCTTCCAGTACAACACTACCAAAAGTTTGAGTACCCGTTGCTGAAATCTTGTAACTTCCATTTATACCGGGTTTAAAACCAATAGGTATGATTGAATGATCCGCAACAACTGTGAGGAGGTTAATGCTCCAGGTTTTGTTAAGTTTTGTTGAATAAATTTCAGGAGCCATTGTTTCCATACTGTACATTTTTTCGGCACCTCCCCCATCATTCTGGTTTCCAAATCTAACAATCAATTCATCGCTGAACGTATTTTCTGAAGTAGTTATTTTTAAATGAATCGACATAGTTTCAGCTGAAGTAGTTTTAAGCCAGGTTTGTGAAGCATGTTCCCTTGCATTGTTTTGAATGGTAAAAACACCGGGACTGGCAGCTTTTACCCAAAAGCCCTGCATAGGAGCAATAAAATCACTTACACCATTCGTTCCTGACAGACCATTTGAAATAAAACTGCCATAATTGCCTGTTGTTGGATTCCACACCCAGTAAGCATATTCGTTAACACCCGCATTCTCCAGCATACTTCTGCTATATGCTGAAGCCGTATTCCAGTTGATAGCCGACGGATAAGGATTGGCAACCAGATTCCAGCCGGAATAGGTTCCGGGACTAACAGTCAATGCAGTGCTGATTGCTGAGTTGTTTAGGATACCGTTAAATTTTTTGGTAGAAGTAACCGGATAAGTAGCCGCATAGCCTTTACCTGGTGTAAAATGCATAGCTGTATTTAAAGTCAGAAAGCCTGAATCTTCAGCAGCCAGCCAACTTCCATTGCTTTCATTCCACCCATAAAAACTTTGAATTTGTGGATTAAAACTTGCATCTATACGCTGATTGGTAACAGGAGAAGCCAGTTGATGAAATTCGTCGCTGATATTAACCGGAATATAACGCTCTACAATACATGAATCAGCATTCAAACTTCCATTGTTAAGCAAAGAAGCTGAACCACTGCTATCTGATAACATACTCAGACATCCATGGACCCATAAATCTGCTGAAGTATTCATTGTTAATTTACCAAGAGCAGCTATTGTTAGATTATTTGTTTCATTGCTGCCTGAATTGATAACTGCAAGTTTGTTTGCAGGTATTACTGCGTTGATATAAGCAGCCGGAAGGGCAATATCCCAGTTTGCTGCATTCTCCCAGTCGTTTGAAACAGCAGCTGTAAAAACTGTTGTCAGGTAACTCAGATTCAGGGTATAGTCTTCTACTTCACCATAATCAGCATTCCCACATGGGCTTGAATTTGGACCGGAACCTAAATCATGCAACCTGATTCTCATACGGGTAATACCACTCAATGTACCGGGAGGAGGTGTAAAATTTGCTATGATCAGAGAATTACTCAGAGTACCGGATGAAGCAAACACATTTTCAGTAGCATCTGTAAAATCACCATCCTGATTCCAGTCAACCCAGATCAGGATTTGATCTGTTGAGTAGAAATCTGTAATATTTATAGTAAGGGAGGTATTTACACCTATTTTTAAATCAGCAGTTTGTGAAGTAAAATCCTGATAGCCGCCACTCCCTTTTCCTGATGCCTGATTAATATTAGCAATAGAAACATTTGAAATATATTCATAATTCATTGATATGGCACCTGCTTCACAATAAGTTGAAGCATTTCCGGTTAATGCGGGGCGTAAATAACATTTTGATGCAGCTGAGTATTCGTAAACTGCATAATAATAAGTTGTACCTGATGCTAATGAAGTAATGTTTATTAAAGATGCTGTGCCATTATAAACAACATAATTCCCGCTTCCTATCTGATTTCCATTTCCAAAAACAGTGTCGTAACTGTATGTTATTCCGTTAAAAGGATCAGTATCAACTGCACTTCCGGCTTTTGCTAAAATCAATACAGCATCACCATTGCCACGTGTGTAGGAAATCGACATTGAATGAGAAGTTGATGCTGAAGCAAGGAACGAAAGTGCCTGAGTAGCCGGTGGTAAACAGGCAGGTAAAAGATTGATTGAATAATCTTCTACTTCTCCATAATTTGCAATTCCACAGGGAGAAGTAGCTTCTTCATTGTAGTGAATCCTGATTCTCATTCTCTTTATACCGGCAGCAGTATTTAAAGGTGGCGTAATGACTGCTGTATAGGGTCCACCGCCAGGAGTTCCGGAAATGCTTATAACGGTATCATCCATAAAATTCCCGTTGTTGTTCCAGTCTATCCATATCCCGCATTGATCCAGAGTATATGGCATACCATTTGTTACGCTTATACCCAGCGAAGTTCCGGTCTGAATATCTGTTGAAATTGCGGTATAATCAACATATCCACCTGAAGAACAAGCTGACGTATTATTAATACTTCCAATACTTACATTTGAAATATATTCATCACATATATTGGAAGAAGCACTGCAATAAATAATTGCAATAGTTCTGTTTCCTGAAGGGTTGGTAATTAATGGTGTTTTTACAGTCCCGACTGTCAGTGAGGTACAGCTGGCATCCACTACATTATTCAGTGTAGCGGTTGAAGAAATATCGTAGGTAAGCCAAAAATAATTTGTCCCGTCACTTAATGGATGTGCACCTGTTATTGTGAAACTTCCATTCGGAGAAATAATTGCTGTTCCAAACTGCAAACTGGTATCAAAAGTACTGCCCGGACTGATAAAAAGTTTAGCAAGGCTAATATCTGTAGCCGGACTTGTACTTGCTGCTGTGTTAAAGCTAAATGAAGTGACACTTAAAGGTGATAAATTACCATTGATTTGAATTTCAATGCCTATAATTTCCTGATTTACACTTCCTGGTGCAAGCTGAGCGGTATTGTTCTGAGTAGTTGTACTTGAAATATAGGCCATTGGCAGAGAAGAATAATATACAGCTGTTTCCCAAAGTCCCCTGCCATAGGTAGCAGCCCTTAATTTACTGTTTTGAGGATTGGCAGCATAATAAATTTCAATTTCACCGATTTTCACATTGGGTAAACCTGCATTGAAAGCAACCCAATTGTTTGATCCTTTTTTGAAATAAACGCCCAATTCAGTACCTACATAAAGCTGAACTTCAGTGGTTGATTGTTTATTCTGAACTATGGAATAGGCAGGTAGCTGAGGCAAACCTGCTGAAATATTACTCCAGGTGCTTCCTCCATTGATGGATTGAAAAACTCTGTTCGCATTATAAGCACTCATTGTAATCCAAAGTGTATTGGGGTCATTGTTTTTAACGGCAATATTTGTAATATTTACAGAACCAATTGGAAGGCTTCCCGTGATATTTATCCAGGAGCTGCCTCCGTTGGTAGTTTTCCAGATGGTAAAAGGATCTGCAACATATATTACCTGTGAGTTTGAAGGTGCAATGGCCATTGAACGAATTTTTTCAACAGAATTGATGGCAGATATCTGAGTCCAGGTATTGCCTCTGTCAGTAGTTTTCCATACATCTGCATATCCGGCATATAAAATCTGGTTGTTGGCAGGGTCTATGATAAAGGGAGTAACCCAGGCACCACTGCCTGCTCCTGAAGGTTCAATATCAGTATAATTATTCACCCAGTGATCGGTTGTTCTGGAAATCTGACCATTCACATAAGTAGCATACTGAACATTTGCATTTGAATAATCTATCAAACATTCCATACCATCGCCACCTTTCACATCCCGCCAGTTGCCTCCTGATAATAATTTACTTCCATTGTCCTGCAAACCTGTAATAACTTCATTAGCCACAGACTGAGAAACTCCAAGTTTGTACATTTGACTGATCACCATTCCATTGGTTTTATCTGTCCAGGAGCTTCCATTATCTGTAGAAATATAAACACCACCATCATTACATTCGAATAAATTTCCATTACTCCTGTATTTAAGCATGTGCTTATCTGCATGAACAGCCTGAGAATTGCTACCGACCCAATGATTTACTATGGTCCAGGATGTTCCTCCGTTGATACTTCGCCAGGTATTAATACCTCCTATAACAACCTCATTTGCATTTGAAGGAGCAACAGCCATGCTTAAATCGTACCAGCCCTGTCCTCCTGAATCGCTACCGTCTGCTGACCAACCCAGCAGATTGGAAGTAGTCCCTGCAAAAACCTGTGTAAAAGTAAGCCCACTGTTGGTAGATTTATAAATAGCATATAAACCACTGTTGTCAGCTACTGCCATTGCATACACCCATTCAGGCTGGTTAGGAGAAACTGCAAGTTCAATCCTGCGTGCATTGATATCATTAAATACCTGCGACCAGGTGCTTCCTCCATTTGAAGACATATAAATACTTCCATTCTCAGTTGAACCATAGAGTGTATTAAAATTTCCCGGTTTATATTCCAAATCAATAAAAACTGTTGAGGTTAATAAATTACTCCAGTTACTCCCGCCATTTGTAGTTTTAAAAACACCATTGGAAGTAGCAGCTATTAATGTCTGATTATCCGATGGATCCAGCAAGAGTGTATTTACCATATCTCCATTGGAAAGTGAAAAATTCAGTGCTGTTGTATTCCAGTTCAAACCTCCGTTGGTTGATTTCAGAACACCAATACTATGGTTATCCCAGTGGTCTTTATCACCTGTTGCAATATAAATAGTATGAGAAACAGCATAATCCGCAGGGATAACGATATCACTTACAGCCAAAACGCCGGTAGTATCAGTTAAGCAGGTCCAGCTGCTTCCATTATTGGTCGTTTGCCATAATCCTCCTGAAGCAGCACCTACCCAATAAATATTATTATCCGTTGGATGAAATGCAATACAATTGATACGGCCTATGCCTGCATAACCACCTGTCGAAGTATTTGTCCCCATACAAACCCAATTACCCAATGCTGATGTACTTGAAAGCGCATTCAGGTTAAGATATTCCTGATAAATACTTTGAGCAGTTTTTTGGGGGAATTCTCCTGTTTTAGGATTAACCTGGTTTTCCATATTGTATTCCCAACGTTTGAATTGTTTCCAGCCCGCTGCCTTTTTCTTAACTCCATTTGTAAGATAATAGCCTTTATCAACATTATATGGCTCCCAATATTGATAAAAAGCATTTTTATAATCGAATAAATTCAATTCTTCTCTAGATTTATTCTTTGGTAAATTTTCTAACCAGTTTTGTGAAAATAACATGGATGTGAAAAACAAAGATAAAAAAAGCAAAACCCATTTCATTTGTTATATTTTTAGAAATTACTGAAAACGTTATTTTTAGAATATTTTTTAATTGTTTTTTTATTCAAATTTCGCTCTCGCCAAAGGCGAGCCCATGATATATTCATCTCGTTTGGTTCCGAAGTTTCGGGATGAGCATTTCATAAATCAGCTTTTAAATGAATATTAATTTTTAAAAAAATCTTTTCCAATGTAATATATTGTTTCTGAAAAGACAATGTAAAATTATAAATTAATTTTTCAAATTGGAAAAATAAATCGTTAAAAAATGATTTAGTCAGCTTGAAAGTTTTTGAAAATAAAAATTCCAAATAG
>CAIUKU010000020.1 GCA_903899825.1 uncultured Bacteroidales bacterium
ATACAGTTTGAAAAACAGCTGACAAATTTGTGTTTTAGGCGGTACAGTTTGCCGCGGAATAGGTGGACCAGTTTACTGCGGAATGTGAGGACCACTTTGCCGCGGAATTAGTGGTACACTTTGCGCGGATTCTCCAGTTATAGTAATATAACCATTCCACTTGCTGTTTTCACCGTATGCGTATAATTTATATGTACCATTTAGTAAAATTAAATTTAAAGTTCCATTATCTCCGCATTTTGGAGGGTTTAAAGAATTGTAGTATGATGTTATAACTCCTTTATATACATCATCAATATAAACCGTTACAATTCCTTGTTCAGAACACGGAGTCCAAACACATAGCTTTCCATTACCATCTCTCCCTTGATGATATAAGTTATACAAAAATCCCTCTGCCGTTTTTGAATTGTTATTAGGTGTAGATAAATAAGAAGCAAAAACATATCCTACATTTGATTTTATTTCATCATTTCCTTCTTCAATAAACAACATATTTACTTTTATCCAATTCTCATTTACATATTCAATAACTTCCACATCTTCACCGTAGCCTAAAGATGTTATTATGGAAGAATTAATATTTGGACTTGAACGAACATTTACTTTAGTTGTATTTACATAATATGTTTTAGTATTAATCTTGTTCTCTCCTTCTGTATTTGAGGGATAAGGATAACCATAATTTTTATATTTTTCTAAATAGGTATCTGGGTTTCCAGTTGCTGTTTTCCCTGTATAAGGATTTGTATTCCCCGGATAACTATAATTATCTAAAGGAGTTGAATTTGGACTTGAACGTATATATGGTTCAACATAAGTTCCATTACTTTTGACATGACCGCCAACATAAACTTGCCCATTTACTGTTAAGGAGAAAATAATTACGAGAAGTATTAATAGCTTTTTCATAATATTATTTTTGAGGTACAACAAAAAAGCGTGGTACTTTAACAGTATTCGCTATCGAGGTACCGCCAAGCACCCATGTCACAAATAAGTAAAGCCCACGCTGTAGCGTGAGCGTTTGACTTATTATTACTGTGACATTTAAAAATTGGCGGTTTTCAATAGCAGGAATAAAAGCTAACGCTTAGTAATATTTTAAAATTAAATTTATTTCATGTGTTTGTATTTGACAACAAATTTAATAAAAATATCAGGATGGATTAAAAAAAGATAAAATAAAAATGATTTTAGGGATTTATTCATTTAACTTTGATGTATATTTAAAGTAAAGCAATCATGATAATAATCACTGCAAAAACAAAAGAGTTATTTCAAACACTTAAATATCTTAAGGTTGCTGTTGGTAGAAGTAAAAAGAATAATAATGTTTTTTGTGAAATCACTGTAACTGATGGTAAGCTAACATTTGCTGTACCAGGTGCAATATTTCCGATGGTGTGTATTACGCAAGGCACTTGTAAAACAGCAGTACTTTTTTTACATTTCTTTCAAATAGTAAAGGATTTAAAAGTCAAAGACGTAAAAATAATTATTACAAAAGATAGCATTCAAATACAAAACGTTACAATATCAGCTAATTCTACATTTTTTGAGAATGACAAGATTTTAAGAACGATTCAATTACCAATGAATTATAACGATGCAGACCTTTTAAAACTATTAAATGAAGGATATACAATGGAAGAACTGGAGTTTAATAATCTTACTTTTAAAATTTACCAAGCAGAAATAAATCATTTTATAAAAGGGAAAGGTATCCCTATTACAAAACCCAAGAACTTTTTGACCAATCCATCATTATTTCCTGATTCATTTTGACCCTCATTTTGACCCTAAAAAAACAAAGACGTGTAAATAATTAAATTACACGTCTTTTCTGTTTTAATGGGTGCCCGGAACAGGACTCGAACCTGCACATCCTTGCGAATACTAGTCCCTGAAACTAGCGCGTCTACCAATTCCGCCATCCGGGCTGAAAGTAAAGGATTTATCAATAAAAAAAGTGCCCAGAACAAGAGTCGAACTTGCACGACCTTTCGGTCACTACCCCCTCAAAGTAGCGTGTCTGCCAATTTCACCACCTGGGCTATTCTGACTGCAAAATTACAAAAAAAATCAAACGGATTGCATTTTTTTTTATTAATTCCCAAAATCTGCAAGGATTGCAGAATCTTTATACTTCCAATGCTATTTTAAAAAATTTACATCGTAATCCACAAGTATAACTTTAATATTCTGTTTGTTTGAAAAATTAATGATCTTTTGTTTATCACTTTCAGATATAAGGCCATTGGTCCATATATGACAATTGTATTTTTTCAGGTATTTTTCCATAAACGATATCATGTTATAATGTGCGGATATTGCATTAAACTGATATTTACTCAACGTTATTTCCAATTTATCTATCAAGTCCTTTTCCGCAAAATAATCAACTAAATTAGCAGAAACATCAGGTATCCAATAACTTGTAAAAATACCTGAAAGTTTAAAATGAGAAAGAAGTTCTGGATTATCATTTTCAACAATTATTTTTTTGCGCAAATTATACTTATTCAGGATTTGGTTCATTTTTACAACAGCAGCTGCTACATTGCCTGAAGTCAGGTTCTTAAAATCTATCCAATAGTAATAATCTGAACAAGCGGATATACTGTCGAAATAAGATTCCAGACTTATTCCGGAAGCTGCATCATGACCTGTTTGATATTCATTGGACCCGTCCATAAAGAACACATCTATTTCAATACCATTATATTCCTTGAGTGCTTCTCTGGCTTCTTCAGGGGTATTTACCCTGTGTTTCCATAATTTATTAGCAGGGAAATCATAAATAGCCTCTGGACTGTCATATTTTTTGGTATTGAACATATTGTCTTTTTCGCAACTACTTATCAAAATGGCAAGTAAAGAATATAACATTAATTTAGGAATGATTTTCATAGTGAATGCATATGATGACAGCATAATTTAATCAGCTTATGCCTGATTAATTTGCAAATATTTGGAACAAATTATAGATTAGACATAGATTAATGACAATACTTGCATTTATTGTTCTTTATTTTGATAATAATGTAAGTAAAAGGTTTAATTAAAGTTTTTTAGATTGATTTTCAGTAATTTGAAATTTTATAAAAAATATTATTTTGCAAATTCATTAAGCCTAAGAAACAGAAAATCAAAATATAACAATCAAAAAAATCAATTTTACACTAAACATGAACATGCAATGTAAAATAATAATACATTTGCATTCGATAATCAAGATATGGAAAAGGCAATAAAAACAATGAATATCTTAGGGGATGCAAAAATCCCCTTTCTGTTTATTATTGATTTTGAAATGAAACAACCCATCATTTATAAAATGGAGGATATTCCTGAAAATCTGCTGTTTGATATCAATGGTATAAATAACTACAAATCAGAGAATACATTTAATAAGCACCTCCCCTTTTATTTTACTAAAAAGCCTGTAGCATTTGATAACTATCAACAAGCATTCAATAAAGTTATCGATCACTTAAATTATGGTAATACATATTTGTTGAACCTAACATTACCTACTTCCATAGAAACTGATTTATCATTGCAAAGTATTTTTTACAGAAGCAAAGCCAGGTATAAATTATGTTATAAAGATGAGTTTGTAGTATTTTCTCCCGAAATTTTTGTGCAAATTCAGGAAAACCTCATCACTTCTTATCCAATGAAAGGGACCATTGATGCAAATATACCCAATGCCGCTGATATTATTCTAGGTGATGAAAAAGAAACAGCTGAACATTATACCATAGTCGACCTGATTCGCAACGACCTTAGCATGGTAGCCAAAAATGTTAAAGTTGAGAAGTTTCGCTATATTGAACACCTTATTACCAGTGACAAACATTTGCTTCAACTGAGTTCCAAAATCAGCGGAGAATTACCTTCAGATTACACTAAACACATTGGTGATATTATTTTCAGATTACTTCCTGCTGGTTCTATTTCAGGAGCACCTAAGAAAAAAACGATTGAAATTATCCATGAAGTGGAACCTTACAATAGAGGATATTATACCGGAATCATGGGCTATTTTGACGGTAAAAACCTGGACAGTGGTGTAATGATACGTTTTATTGAAAAAACGCCACAAGGCTTGATTTACAAAAGCGGCGGCGGAATTACCACTATGAGTGATGTCAACAAAGAATACCAGGAATTAATAGATAAAGTATATGTGCCGATTACTTGAAAGCATTCAACTGAACCATGGTATTTTACATAATATCAGCCTGCACAACGAACGTTTCAATCTTTCGAGAAAAGCGATATTTGGCATTGATGAAACGCTGCAGCTGGAAAATCTGATTCAGTTGCCTGAAAATATAAGCAATGGCAAGTATAAATGCAGGATTGTTTATGGCAGGCAGATTGAACAAATTGAATTCACGCCCTATCAGATTCGAAGCATTGCTTCTTTGAAAATAATTCATGAGGATTCTATTCATTATCCTTTCAAATTTGAAAACCGTGAAAATATCAACCAGCTTTATTTAATGAAAGAACAGTGTGATGATATTCTGATTGTCCGCAACGGTTTGATCACTGATACCTCTTATTGCAACATTGTTTTTTTTGATGGAAAAAATTTCATAACCCCTACTACACCACTTTTGAATGGTACAAAACGCAAGCAACTACTTTTAGAAGGAAAAATTACAGAAGATGAAATTAAGCGAAAAGATATTCATTTGTTTAAAAAAGTTTTTCTTATCAATGCCATGCTGGATATTGAAGATAATATTGAAATTTCTACCCATAAAATCATATAATTCCTAACTTTGCAGTTCAATAAAATCAAATAAAAAATGAAGAAAATTATCAATACTCCCGAAGCACCTAAAGCGATCGGACCTTACAGTCAGGCCACAGAAGCCAATGGCATGTTATTTATTTCCGGACAAATCCCCATTGATCCTGCAATTGCAAAAGTAGTGGAAGGTGGCATTAAAGAACAAACCGAACAGGTTATGAAAAACATTGAAGCCATTTTAAAAGAAGCCGGTTATACTTTTGCTGATGTTGTTAAATCTACGTGTTTATTAAGTGACATGGGAGATTTTGCAGCTATGAATGAAGTATACGGAAAATATTATGCAGAAAACCCACCTGCAAGAGCCGCTTATGCTGTAAAAGGACTTCCTTTGGGTGTAATGGTTGAAATAGAGACCATAGCCGTAAAATAGAAATTCAGATTCTCAGGTTTAAGAAAAATAAATATTCGCTTTATAAAGAAACTGAAGAACTTTGAAATTAAAAAAGCCCTGTAAATAAAACATACAGGGCTTTTCCTTTATATTTTCCAATAATTCCTTCTATAATAATTTACCAAGAATATCTTCGATGGTAATACCTTCGGCTTCGGCTTTGTAGTTTTTAACAATACGGTGACGAAGTATATTGGCAGCTACAGCTTTTACATCTTCAATATCAGGAGCATATTTACCCATAATGGCAGCATGTGTTTTAGCACCAATAATCAGATATTGAGAAGCACGCGGGCCGGCACCCCATGATAAATAATTATTAACCATTGCATGGGCATTAGGCGTATTCGGACGGGTTTGTGACACCAATTTTACAGCATAATTATACACATTATCTGTAACCGGGATTTTACGGACTAAATGCTGGAAAAATAAAATTTCTTCAGCAGTAAGCACAATATTGGGTGTAGCGTCCTTATCAACAGTAGTTGATTTTACAATGTTAATTTCTTCTTCAAACGAAGGGTAGTCTAACCAGACATTGAACATAAAACGGTCGAGCTGAGCTTCAGGTAAAGGATAGGTTCCTTCCTGTTCAATGGGATTCTGAGTT
The DNA here is from genome assembly GCA_903899825.1 of uncultured Bacteroidales bacterium. Lineage (GTDB taxonomy): Bacteria > Bacteroidota > Bacteroidia > Bacteroidales > JACABE01 > JACABE01. The sequence goes on from CAIUKU010000020.1 coordinate 5,839, forward strand.
GCCAGTACAAAGAAAGGCGATCCGATTTTATAGGAAACTCCGGCTACTGTAACAGCTTTTTCCTGCATGGCTTCCAACAAGGCCGACTGGGTTTTGGGCGGTGTACGGTTGATTTCATCTGCCAGAATAATATTGGCAAATACAGGTCCTTTGATAAATTTAAACTTACGGTTTTCGTCCAGTATTTCAGTACCAACAATATCTGAAGGCATCAAATCCGGTGTAAACTGAATACGGCTGTATGTGAGACCCAATACCTGAGAAACCGTATTTACCATAAGGGTTTTGGCTAAGCCCGGCACACCTATCAATAAACAATGACCCCTGCTAAATATCGAAATCAATATGTTTTTAACTACCTCATCCTGTCCAACTATGACTTTTGAAATTTCATTTTTAAGTAATTTGTATTTTCCAACAAATGCATCTATCGCTTCTACGTCTGATTTATAATCCATTCTGTTTTTTTTATTCTATGCAAAAGTAGGATATTCTACTTATTAATTCGCAATTTTAAGATTTTTTATATTTACAAGCTTTTATTAAACATCGGAAAACAAAATATTGTTCTTTTACTTCACATATTTTTTTTCTAAGGTTTTCCATTCATTTTCATCAAATTCAGGAAAATTACGGTAATGCCATTGTCCCAGTACGACTGCTTTTTTCAGCAATACCAATCCGGGATTGGAACGTATCATGGCTTTTAAGGAAATATCATCTGAATTGTAAAATTCAAGCTCATTGATGTTCTCATCTTTTTTGAATTTTTCAATTTCAGCAGGTGCACTTCCTGTAAGTACAATTACAGAAATACCTTTGGCTTTGGCTTTTTCATTAAATGCTTTAATTTTCTGAAAAACTTCTTTATTGGTTGTCTTCAAATCATAAGCCGCTACAAAAAACTGAAATTCAGGATTTCTCACAAAATGCTCAGTATAGTCAGATCCGGAGGAATCTACAATAGAAAAAGCGCCTAAGTCTGATTTATTAGGATTATCAATGCGTATTGTATCATATTCCCAGTTTGCCATCCAGACCGTATCCTGCCATGGCAGTTCATTGGAAAGATATTCTTTGGTTTCACCGGTTTGCTTATTTTTATAGATCAGATAGTTTTTAATGGGTTGGGGATTGTCGGATAACATTTTATTCCCGACTTTCCAGGGACGGAAATTAATGACTGGTAAATTCCTGTAATTGTAAATACTAAACCAGATAAAAATAACCGAAACAGCAGCTATGATACCCCATTCTTTAGCATTTGTAAAACTGGCTGTTGCTTTTCTTCTTCCGGTAAATATCAATAGCGTAAATACCATTAATACAATGTTCTTGTAAAAGGTTTCCCAATTGGTCAGTTTAACGGCATCGCCAAAACAACCACAATCAGGTACCAGATTATGAAGCGCATCAACAAAAGTTACAATCGTAAAAAATGACATCATCAGCAATACCAGCCAGGCTGTTTGTTTCATTTTTACATTTAATACCAGGAGTACCCCCAGCACAAACTCAAAGCTACAAAGAATTACAGATAATGACAATGAAAGAGGTATGGCCCAGTCCATGTGGTAAACCTGAAAATAATCTATGATTCTATAAGCTGTTCCAAGCGGATCTACTCCCTTGACAAAGCCTGAAAATATAAATACCACTCCAACAAGGATGCGGCTGATGATTCTTAGTGTTTTCATTGTTGAGTTCATAAAGTTATAATGTTATAAAGTTTGTAAAGTTTATAAAATTGAAAGTCAGAAGACAGAAGACAGAAGATGGAAGTTGGAAGATATTCCCTTTCTTTATCTCAAGTTATGATACTAATGCAGAGCATTCCTAATTCCTAATTGATTCCTAATTGATTCCTAATTCCTAATTCCTAATTTCTAATTCTTAATTCTTTTCTTACTGCATTATCAGTGAAAATAATTAATATTGTCCCAAATAATTGGCATCCTCACCATTTGACACAAAAGTCCTGCCAAAGTGATCTTCAATTTGCTTGATCCAGCATTATTTCATTAAAATAATATTTGTAAGTGAACTGAGCCGAATTTTTTTATACTGAATTCAACTACTTTTCAGCTTCTTTACATTTATTATTAGTATTTTAGCAGCCAAATTTTAATCAAAATCTCATACCATTGGACACGCAAATTTCAAGTGATAAAAATACAATTTTTTCTACAAATCAAACCATAAATTGCAGGGGTAAATTAATAAATTTTAACAAAGCTTTGGTAATGGGAATTTTAAACATTACCGAAGACTCATTTTTTGATGGAGGCAAACATACTTCCGAAGCAGGCTGGATGGCTCAAACGCAGAAAATCTTAAATGAGGGTGCTGATATTATTGATATTGGAGCAGCTTCTACCCGTCCGGGAGCCAAAATAATTGCAGCTTCTGAAGAAATAAGTATTTTGAAGCCCGTTATCCGCTCCATTCGCAGGGAATATTCTGACAGTTTGATTTCTATCGATACCTACCATGGCAGTGTTGCTGAAATGGCGATAAGCGAAGGTGCTGACATTATCAATGACATATCAGGAGGAGAAATGGACAACACAATGTTTGCCTGCATAGCCCGGCTGAAAGTGCCTTATATTTTGATGCACATGAAAGGGACACCTGAAAACATGCAACAAAATCCGCATTACGAAAACCTGATTGCCGAAATGATGCTATATTTTGCCAAAAAAGTAAATAAACTAAGACTATTGGGCGTAAACGATATTATCATTGACCCCGGCTTTGGATTTGGCAAAACACTTGAACATAATTACCAGCTGCTACAAAAACTGGAAGTATTTAAATTTCTTGAATTACCCATTTTAGTGGGATTTTCCCGAAAATCGATGATCAGTAAAATACTTGCTACCACAGCTGCAGAGGCATTGAACGGCACCACTGTACTAAACACCATTGCACTGCTCAAAGGAGCCAATATTTTAAGGGTACACGATGTAAAAGAAGCGGTGGAAGCTGTGAAGTTGTGCGGGATGATGAAAAAGGAGTTGTAAGTTTTTGAGTACTTGGAGTACTTAGAGTACTTAGAGTTGGGAATACCTGGAGTTAAATACAATTAGTTATGTTTGAAATCGCAATTCGAATGATTGCCTTTGGGCAGCTAATTGAAAATAGTTTACCTTAATAATGTAATCGAACCATTTTTGCTTGATTTATTGTTATTCCTATCAGTAAAGTTTACAATCCAATAGTAAACACCATCAGCCACTTTATCTCCATTGTTTGTTTTTCCATCCCATTTGATATTTAAATCATCAGAGGTAAATACCAAATTACCCCATCGGTTATAGATTAATGCATTTACAGATAATATTCCCTTTATCTTAGAAGGGACAAACACATCATTTACCCCATCGTTGTTGGGAGAGAAAAAGTTAGGGATTTCTAGTTTAATTTCACAATCTTCAATAATAATATTTATACTATCCATACTGCTGCAACTGTCAATTGTTGTTTTTACCCAATATAATCCTTGTTGGATGACAGTAAAAGTTGAATTTGAAGAACCATCCTGCCATAAATAGCTTGCATTTAATGTTGTAGCATCCAAAATCAAAATATCTCCCTGACATAAGGTTTTATCTTCGCCTAAATTGACAGGGTTAAGAATAGATGGCTTAGCAATTATGTAAACACCAGCTAAGTCAGGGGCTCCACCTGATTGTAAAAAAGTTATCTCTATCCCTTTAACAAAATCAAATGTAGTTAGCCCAAAATCTGAAAAAAAGTCAAGTGGAAGAATAAAACGTGGAGCATTGATCATTCCAACTGAACAATCTATAAAAAGATAATGCCATGCTGTATCAGAAATCTGTATCCAATCTGCCTCATATACATTATAAACAGATGAATATTGGTTAGTTGACAACAATAGTCTTACCATATAATTAGCTCTATTGAAGCTTGTTTCTAATAATAATTCATCTCCATTTCCCTCTGTCCATTGTAATCCAAAATTGCCAGTCATAACATCATTATTGTTAAAATTAACCCAGGTTGAGTCATTAGGCATACCTGTTACATAATCAGGACTACAGACAAACGGATGTAATGCATTTACAAGATAATCATAAATTATATACCCCCCAAGTGTTTGATTGAAGGAAGAAAAAGGAAGAAATATTATTAAAGAAACTAATAGAATTTTATTCATTTCATTCTTTATGAGCTTAGTTAAAAACTGGAATTTTCACATTAGTATTAAGTGATGCTTTGCTATTAGTTATAAATAATTGTTCTTTATTTTCAATAAACTCAAGTGGCTGATTGTTGAGCCATTCGAGGGCTTTGGCTTCTTTGGAGTTATCCACTTTGTTTTCTGCAAACAAAGCAAAGGATAAAAAAGAAAAGATTATTAACAATATTTTTTGCATAAAAACGAGGAGTATGAAAATGAAAATTGTTAACAATTAGACAAATTTTTACGAGAAAACGTTGCCTGAAATAAAGCAGTTTTTTTTATTTTTTAATTTCTAAATTCAAAGTTTTGATATTTTCAACTGCTTATAATTTACTATCTGTCAGTATTTCAATAACTTGATTTGTATTAAACTTTCCAGATTTTAAAAATATGGAAGGGCTTTTGGAATAATCATTCTTCTATTTGTCAAAATTACTTTGACATGAATCTTTCATCTGTTTATTTTTTAAAATTATTTATTTGTACATATGGAACTCGCCAAAATAATCATCCTCGTGTGTGAATATTTTCACATGGCTCGTTTCATTTTACTAAAACCAATCGTCCTGTTTTTTCAAATGATTTTAACTGGCCTCCATATTGAAACCTGATATAATAAACATAAACACCTGATTGTACAGCTTCTCCGTCATAAATACCATCCCAGCCCTGTTCAAAATCTTTGGTTTCAAAAAGCAATTGCCCCCATCGGTTGAAGACTGCAAAATAATATTCTATAGCTGAGGAAAAATTTCCCTTTGGTTTAAATATTTTATTAACGCCATCCGGTACAAATGCATTGGGGATATATAGTGTATTACAACTTTCGTCCATATCAATATAAATACTGTCGGTGATGCTGCAGTTACCTATACTGGCCTTTACCCAATACAAGCCCTGCTGACTGACAACATATACTGGATTTTGAGAACCATCCTGCCATAAATAGCCTGCATTGGCTACGGAAGGTTTTAAGATAATCTCTTCACCCTGGCAAATAATGCTGTCGTTCCCTAAATCAAAAAAAGGAAACGGAAAAACTGTCAGATTTGTGCTTACAATGCTGTCACATCCAGTATACGTAAATAAAGTGTCCATATAATTCCCTGTAAGCGAATAAATATGATTTCCTGTTGTAAATGTTTCGCCCTGACAAATTTCAGGATGCAGGGTGGTTTGCATTACAGCATTTACTTTTATGGTTATACTTGAAGTATCACTGTTGGCATTATTAAATACGATAAGTGAAATTATAAAGTTCCCTGGGGTTTGAAATGTATAGCTTGTATTCAGACTTGTATCAAACACCATTCCATTCATGACCCATTTATGAGAAGTATAGGGTGAGGGTGAATTGTTTGTAAAAATCACTTTTTCTCCCTGACAGACAATGCTGTCTGAAACCTTAAAAACAGCCGTAGGAGGAAAATCTGGAATAAAGAGTGAAGGAATAATGTTTGGTAATCCAATTTTACAATTTCTACCTGCTAAAGTAATAGCATTGGGTACAAAATTACAACTAATAGCATTGGGATTGTTTATAACGCCCAGTGAATCATTGTTCGCATCTGCAAAATATATTTTTTGATCCAGTCCTATCTGTAAGGCTCCAGCTGCGAATTGTCCGTAACTTACAATATTTTTAGATGCTGCAATATTGGCAGCCAGCAAATCAAACTGATAAATAATAGGGGGTGAAAAGACCGATACATATAATTTTGAGTTATCCGGCGAAAATTCTACACCGTAAAACTCTTCATTATTACCAATCAATACCGGATTTGAAACAATACCAGTTGTATTATCAAAATCAAAAAGTTCAGCTTCTCCCCCGTCATTTTTCACTGAAGCCAGCTTATGATGATTAAAACTTGCTTTTAAATAACCTATTAATTTCAATCCCGGCCCCTGATAGGAACCGACTGAACTTACGACAGGCGTAGTGGTTATTCCTGATGAATTAATTAAAAAACTATAAAAATTATTGTTCAAAACCCCATGGGTAATCAGCCAATAGGAGGAGTTATTACTGTGCTTAACTACAGTAATCTTTTCGGATGTTGGCTGTATCAGTAACGAATTCTTGCTGATTACCTTTCCTAAACCTGAATTCATACTCATATCGACTGTAGAATACTGTAAGCCGTAATTATTAAGATTCTGGACATCAGTGGTAAAAATATAATAAATGGTGTTACTTCCGGGTTTTGGTACTATGATTGCTGATTGTGTAGATGATGTATTCCCGTGAAGTCCGCTTCCATTGTCCATAAGCAGATGGTTTTTATTATAAACCGTTACCCCATCCGTATAAAACTGCAAATTTCCACTACTGCTACAAATCGTTGCACAACCTTCACCTGTGTATAAAGCTCCATTTGTAAGTGCAGACGGAGGATTTGTACTGAATGTAATTCCTGCATTTGCACCAAAATACCAGATATTGCTTTCCAACTGTGCATTTACAGCAGATTGAAAAGTAAAAAGGAGAATGATTACAAATTGAATTCTATGCATATTATTAAAAAGACAAATAATTTTGAAAAAACAGATTACAAACTTAAACAATTTCCATTATTTGAGTGTGGTTAATAAACAAAGTTATATATTAGATTTTTTTCAAATTATGTCATCAAACTTTTAAAACTAAGTTGCTAAAAATATTTCCGTTAGTAACGATAGTAATGTAAAAAAAAATATTCAAAAATTTCCAGCCCGATAAAGGCGAAACAGATATATTATGGTTTTTATATGATTTGTTTAGTTTTGCCGCTTACTAATGATAACGGATAATTTTACCTTATATCGTTCAAAAAGTTTGTTTTGTCTTTCAAAAACAACTGTTTAACAAAAAACAATTATTATTAAGAACTTATGAAGCTTATATTCCAATTATTTAATAATTTTACACCCTCTAAAAAAATATCCTATTCATTTAATAAATAATCACGTATGAAAAACAAATCATTTCTTTTTATGGCTGCAATGATCTTATTGTTTGCTGCATGCAAAAACACTAAAAAGTCCGCAACGGGTGATAATCCGTTTCTGTCGGATTACACAACGCCTTTTCAGGTACCACCTTTCGATAAAATTGACACCTCGCATTATATGCCCGCTTTTATGGAAGGCATGAAACAGCATAATGCAGAAATTGATGCTATCGTTAACAATGCTGAAGAGCCTACGTTTGATAATACCATTTTAAAATTAGACAAATCAGGTAAAATGCTTACCAAAGTCAGCAATGTATTCTTCAACCTTACAGGAGCCAACAAAAATGAAAGAATGCAGGCTATTGAAATGGAAATCAGTCCGATATTATCAAAACACAGTGATGAAATCGGCATGAATGAGAAATTGTTCAAACGTATCAAAACCATTTACGACAAACGCATGGATATGAAACTGGATCCACAGCAAATCAGGGTGGTTGAAAAATATTATAAAGATTTTGAACGTACCGGAGCCAATCTTCCAAAAGACAAACAGGAAGAACTGAAAAAAATAAATTCAGAGCTGACCGTTGAGCAATTAAACTTTTCGAACAACCTATTGGTTGAAAACAAAGATTTTAAACTGGTTATCGATAAAAAAGAAGACCTTGCCGGATTGCCACAAAGCAGTATTGATGCAGCTGCTACCACAGCAAAAGAAGCCAAGATGGATGGAAAATGGATGTTTACTTTGGACAAATCAAGCTGGATTCCTTTCTTACAGTATTCAGACAAACGTGATTTGCGCGAAAAAATTTACCGTGCCTGGTTTATGAGATGTAATAACGGCAATAAATCCGATAACAATGAAATCATCAAGAAACTGGTAAAACTCCGTTTACAGAAAGCACAGTTGCTGGGATTTAAATACTTTGCAGCTTATGTAATTGACAACAATATGGCTAAAACGCCGGAAGCTGTTGACGCATTCCTGAGCAATCTGTGGAAAGCAACTTTATTGAAAGCAAAAGATGAAGTAAAGGAAATGCAGAAAATCATCGACAAAGAAGGTGGTAAATTCAAACTGCAATCCTGGGATTGGTGGTATTATGCTGAAAAAGTACGCAAAGAAAAATATGACATGGAAGAAAGTGTGATGAAACCTTATTTCAGCCTTTCCAATGTAAGAGATGGTATGTTTCATGTAGCCAATAAACTCTATGGAATTACTTTCGAAATGAAAACAGATCTTCCCGTTTACTACCCTGGTGTAGAAACCTTTGAGGTGAAAGAAGCAGACGGCAAACATTTAGGTATACTTTATTTTGATTATTACCCACGCGATTCAAAACGAGGTGGTGCCTGGTGTACCAGTTTCCAGAATGCCGGTTGGGACAATGGTAAAAAAGTGGATCCTATTGTTTCTATCTGCTGTAATTTTACCAAACCCAACGGAGATATCCCTGCACTTTTGAACTGGGATGAAACTACTACCTTCTTCCATGAATTTGGTCATGGTTTGCATGGCTTATTCAGCGAAGGAAAATACAACCGTACAGCAGGAAATGTTCCTCAGGATTATGTTGAAATGCCATCTCAGATCATGGAAAACTGGGCAAGTGAACCTGAAGTCCTCCGTTTTTATGCCAAACATTACAAAACAGCTGAAGTGATACCTGAAGCATTGATCGAAAAAATACAGAAAAGTGGTCAGTTCAACCAGGGATTTGAAACCGGAGAATACATTGCCGCTTCATTGCTGGATATGGCTTTCCATACCGTAACTGATTTAAAAGACATCAACGTACAGGAATTTGAAAAACAATACATGACAAAAATCGGTATCATTCCTGAATTTATCCCACGTTACCGTTCCACTTATTTCTCACATATATGGGATGGTGGCTACTGGGCAGGATATTATGTTTATTTGTGGGCTGCTGTGCTGGATGCAGATGCATTTAATGCATTTAAATCTTCCGGCGACATCTACAACAAGGATTTAGCTGCTAAATTGCGTAATTATTGCCTGCAGAATGTGGGTGAAGACGAAGGCATGGTACAATACAAGAAATTCCGCGGTCAGGAACCTTCATTAGAACCATTGTTGAAAAAAAGAGGACTTAAATAAACGCCTTAATTCATCATAAAACCAAAGAGGCTGTCTGTTCAAATCAGGTGGCCTCTTTGCTTAAATGATGAACTATGAACTCTGAATGATGAATAGATGAATCTTCAAATTAACACATTTTCAAATTTTCAAATTGTTTAATTTTCAAATTACCACCACATTCTCTTCTTTGATCATTTCCTCTCCACGGTATGCCAACAAAAGCTGAGCCACGGTCAGTGTATCTTTCTGGCAATAAGTAACAATGCGTTCTAAGTCTTTTTCATCATAATAAACGTTTCTTACCTGGCTGCCATCAATATCGTTTTTAGGAGTTGGTATGCCAAACAATGCAGACAACAATTCCAGTGAGGTATAACTCTTGTAATCGCCAAACTTCCATAGTTCCATGGTATCCAGATGTGTTATTTCCCATGGCTTTTTCCCTGCAATATCGAGCATTAGCGGCAATTTCACACCATTTATCAACATACGGCGGGCAATAAAAGGATAATCGAATTCCTTGCCGTTATGGGCACAGAGATAATGATTCAACGTATTGAAATGCGCCGATAACATCCCTGCAAACTCTGTTAATAACTTCTTTTCATCCTCCCCATAAAAGGATTTTATCCGAAAGCTACCAACATTGATAAATCCGGTTGAAATACAGACAATTTTTCCAAATTCAGCATAAATACCGGCACGTTCGTACATTTTTCAGCGGTATCAGCGCCGTTAGCATCAGCCTCCCCTTTGTATAAGTTTGCAACTTTCTTATCCCATAATTTTTTAAACCTATCGTCCAACTCACGGTAAGACGAATAAGCAGGTACGGTTTCTATATCTAAAAATAGCACCCTCGATAAAACAATATTTTCCAGCATCATGCATAGTTTTGAGCCTATAAAAATACAATAAAAAAAACGAAATATCTCATTGCAACCAAAAAAATTTTACCTTTGAAAAATAAAAACTTCTTGTATTAAAATCCCTTATTTTGAACCTTAATTAAAATAGATGTTTTTACTTTTTTACATTTAAGAAAACGCAATGGATTAAACAAAATAATCACTCGTCGAAAGAAATGTGAAATCGTCAATTGATTTAAATTAACTAATTAAGAGATTTTTGTTGTTAGATTAATAATAAGGATTTACTTATAGAATTGATAAACATTACGTCCCTACGGGACGTTGATAAACCTGGGTTGAATTTTATGCTACAGATATTTTATCACTAACGGGATAATAAACTTTGCAATATAACATATAAGAAGTTATTTATCAGAGGAAAAATACATACATTATCAACTAAAAATCTAATTATTTTGATCTCTTATGGATAAATTTTCATATTTAATGACATTGTCCTAGAGGATTTGTCCTGTAAGGACAAAATATTGGTAGCATAACCAATACAAAAAAGACGAAAGTCCCTTAGGGACGTTATATATTTATCGAACAATATTGATCAGGAATAGATTTTCTTATGCTGATTTGAGTATAAATTGTTATTAACTTAATCCTTTTTACTTTTTTTTTAACCTTTTTACTTTTTACTTTAACTTTTCTCCCCATGAACATAAAAATTGCTACAACCCAGGATGGTTCACATACCTTATTCAACGAAACGATTGGCGAACATTATCATTCAGTACACGGGGCCATACAGGAATCTATGCATATTTTCATTCAGGCTGGTTTCAATGCCCTGGAAAAGAAAACAGGCATTGTCAACATTTTGGAAATCGGTTTTGGTACAGGATTAAATGCCTTGCTGACTTTTCAGCAAGCAGCAGCAATAAACATCAGGATTAACTACATCGCCATTGAACCTGTAATACTTGATAAAAGTATTTATACCCAACTCAACTATGCAGAAATATTGGGAAATAAAGAGCTGGAGGAAGTATTTATTAAAATGCATGTTAGTCCATGGAATTATCCGCAATATATTTCAGAAAATTTTATTTTGAATAAACTGCAAGCTAAGCTGGAGGAAACGCAACTCACAGAAAATGCATTTGATCTGGTTTATTTTGATGCATTTTCACCGGATATTCAGTCAGAATTGTGGGATGTTGAGATCTTTAAAGCTATTTATGCCAGCATGAAAAACAAAGGGATATTATGCACATACTCTGCCAAAGGAGCTGTAAAAAGAGCCTTAAAAACTGCAGGATTTGAAACCGAAAACCTCCCCGGTCCCATAGGTAAAAGACAAATTACAAGGGCAAGAAAAGAAATAGGGATGGAAGATTGTTGCAGATAATTTGAAAATGAGTTAATTTGAAAATGAGTTAATTTGAAAATTTGAAGATAATATAAGTATAAAGACTTAAGTTCCAAGCAGAGTCCTAAGTCCATGAATGACAATATATAGATTAGCATACATAAACCAGATGTTCATCCCAATATTCCATTCCTAATTCCTAATTCCTAATTCTTTACTCACTAATTTCCCCGTTCTCATCCACCAACACCCCCCAGCTGATTACAGAAAGTAATTTATCATCGAAATAAAAGTCAATCATGGCATCTTCAAAAGTCAGGCGTTTTTCTCCCCATACTTCATTGTCCTGTTCATAATTTTCATAGCCGTTTTCTTTGAGTAAACTGATGATTTCACATTCACTCAACAGGAAAATCTTTTTACCGAAAAGAGTAGTATCCCGGTTGCTTGATTCTACACATTCCAGACAGGGTTTTTCTGAATTCACAAAAAACAATGCAATATCCTTATCGATGTAATGGGTAATTAAGGTTGCATGGTCGTCATCCATTTCCAGGTTTTCAACTTCCTGAGGTTCACCAAAAACAGCATATACATCTTCCGGAGAAGCTCCGAAATTAATTTCACCTATACCCTTCTTTAATCTGATTTCTATCGGTTTATTTATCATTTCTAATGAGTTTTTTTAATTTTCATAATTTATACTGCAGCAATTGGATTAATTTATATGATTTTACCTTCATCCCCATACACTATCAAACTCTCATAAACCCCAATTCATAATTCATAATTTATAATTATTTAAACGGTGCATCCGCCTCTTTCGCCATGTGTTCATACACCATTTTATCCACCCAGGCCGGGAAAAACTTATTCAAAAATACCGTCAAAATACCGTCTCTGGTCATGATGATGCTTCTTTTGCGCTTAATAACCGCATTGATGATTCTATGGGCAACAACTTCAGCACTCATCATTTTATCTTCGTTCCTGGGCGTTTCGCCTTGCTGAGAACCATCCTTAGCCAGGGCTTTCTTCCTGATATCAGAAGCTGTAAAACCGGGACAGGCGATCAATACATGTAAATCCTTTTTTAAATTCTCTATGCGCAATACTTCCAGAAAGCCCTGCATGGCAAATTTGGAAGCCGAATAGCCTGATCGTGCCGGCAAGCCTTTGTAACCTGCTATAGAAGAAACCCCGACCACACTTCCCTTTTCTTTTAAAATAAAAGGCAAAGCATATTTGGTACAATACACCGTTCCCCAGAAATTAACATCCATCAGCTGATGTATCACTTTCAGATCAACTTCTTCGAACAATGCCCGCATTGAAATACCGGCATTGTTGATCAGAATATCAATTTTACCATATTTTTCAATGGTTTTTTCTATCAGCAATTTACAATCGCTTTCGATGCTAACATCGGTTTGTACGGCAAAGGTATCGTAGCCTTTCGCATTCAATGCACTGGAAATCTCACCGATAAGGTTGTTATTCCGCGCAGCCAGCACTACTTTGGCACCCATTGCGGCTAATGCCAATACCAATGCCTTCCCAATTCCGGAAGAAGCTCCGCTGACAATGACTACCTTATCCTTCATCTGTTGTAATTTTAATGTTCAGACTGCAATAATAGAACTTTTCGATAAATGTACAGCATTTTCCTGCAAAAAAAAAGAAAAATTTATGTTTTTTTATAAAGTGCAGTAAAAGATATATGTTTAAATTTTTCAATATCAATTGCTTCAAGCCATATGGAGAAAAATAAAAGGATAATTCATAAATTAATTTTGCTAATTCAAAAAAAAACTATACTTTTGCACCCTCATTTCGAGAACGATTATGTAGCTCAGCAGGTAGAGCACATCCCTTTTAAGGATGGGGTCCTGGGTTCGAATCCCAGCATGATCACCAATATACACTGATTATCAACAAGTTAACAAAATGTGCGTACTAAAGTGCGTACATTTTTTGTTTTAGGCTGTTTTCTATATCCTTAAATTATCATAAATTAAAGCTATTTATTATAAAATTGAATATTCTTCTATTTTAGTTTTTAATCTTTGAGATAAATATTCATTTTTATCAGAAAGATTTTTCAATATCAATTTTGCTTCTTCTAAATATTCAGCTTTCTTTACATTACCCCAATGTTTAGGTGGTTCTTGAAGGTTAGTAATTCTATCAGCAAGTTTTACCACCCCCACTTCTACCGGCATTTGTTTTATTCTTGATAGGCTATCCAACATTTGTTCCTGCTTTGTATTAAGTTTCTCATTTTTTGTTAAAGCTGAAACACCTAAAGCAATTTTTAGGTCAAATTGGACTTCTAGCTCATTAATTGTTGTTTCTGTATCTTCTAAAATATCATGTAAAAAGGCTAATTGTACGGCAAAACTGAGATCAAAGTTATTTGAATTATCATAGGCTACCATTATTTCCATGGCAACACATGAAAGATGAGCTAAATAATTTGCATCAGTGCCCGGAACATTTTGATTAGCATGTTTTTCACCGGCGAACCGAATTGCTTTTTGATATTTCTGTTGTAACATTTAAATTAGTATAATATTTATAGTTAAAAACGGTTTTTATTTGTTTAATTTCCCTTTACATACCTTACAAATATCCATTTTCTCATTATCAACACTTTTTATAGTACCTTCGGCATCCCTCATCATGCAGCCGGGTGTTTTGCAATGGTCCAAACCGAAATTATGTCCAAGTTCATGCAGTACTACTTTTATCAACCTTATTGTAAGCAAATCATAATTTGCATTTTTCTTCAATCTCAGTGTTGATATTACACAGGCTTTCCCCGGCATAAAGCCCAGACCAAAAACACCCCAACTGGATGAATTATTATGCGAAGTACAGATATCCTTTTCAGTAAGCCCTACTATATAATCACAATGATTGGGGGTATTATTCTTTTCTTTCAACGCTTGCTGCAAAAGTATAAAATCCAATAAACTATCAGCAACATAGCGGTCACGTGACTTTAAATAAGACGTTTGAGGCAAAGCCAACATAGGCAATACTACCACTTTTACATCATAAAAAATAGTAATTTGTGCTTTGATAACTGTTATCAAATTCTGATTAAAATCACCCAAAGGCAATACACCAATCACAACCTCTTTTTTTTCTGTTTGAGTATTGTTTACTGTTTGTGATTTTTTGCAGTCCACATTGTTTCTAGCAGCATAGCTGCAATTGAACAGGAGAACAAATGACATTAATAAGAGAAATATTTTTTGTAAAGATTGTTTCATTTAATTACGAAATATTCTAAAGCCTTTTATAAATGCATTTAGTTTTTAGTTTAAATTTAATAACTTGCTGGCTTAAATTCTATACAAGGGATTCTTCGTATTTTTTTATGTTTGTTTCTGCTATTTCCTATACCTAAGATATTACATAAAGTACTGTTAAAAAAATAAGCAATCCCAAACTCATGAGAACCACCTGTAGTATTATTTCTCAAGCCAGTTAGGGTCATATCATAACAGTAATAAAACTTTAACATATCAAAATCTCTTTTCCTTTGCTTATATAGTTTGCTATTAAAACCAATTGTAAAAGAGAGTGTGCTGGTTTCATAAGGATTTACCCAACTTTTCCTAAACCAACTCCCTAAAAAAAAACTTTCGTTCCATAAAAGATTAGAGCCCAATAAAACTGTAGACATTGGATTTTGACATTCAAAAACAACACAGGGAGATACAACTAAATCGGCATCACGATTAAGTGCTATGTTCGAATTAGCATGAAAAATAAATTTCAATGGCAAATCATTCTCTTTGCCCAAGAAAGAAGGTGTAGGATTAGACGAGAATAATGATCTTAAATGATGCACAGCTATACCTATTTTTAAATCACAATTTTTACGAAATAATCCTTTTTTTGGACCATTACCCGTTTTAAATATTAACCCAGCTGAAGGATCAGGAAAGAAGGTTGATTGATCTGTATAATGACTGAATGATGAGGGTGTATTTAAATAACCTTTATTAGGGTCATATTGATCAGGGAATGTAAATTTTGACCAATCGATGGTTTGTTGAACAATCGCTATCCCTAATCCAGCTTGAAAAAATGAATTTACACCTGTTTGCTTACGTACAGACAACATAATATTAGCTCCTGTCATTGCAAGATATCCAAGACCTTCAACATCTCTATATGCCGAAATACCTAATCCACCTAAACCATTATCATTAATACATGAAATGTCAGAATCGAAATTAAAATAATGAGTTGCAAATTTCCCAGGTATGTTTTCCCATTGCCTTCTGTAAGTCATGTTAGCCATCATACCCCCATGTATCCCAACAAATGCAGGATTATAATAAGTTTGATTCATATAAAACTGAGAGAAACTTGGATCCTGAGCGTATACATTAATTCCTGAAAACAAGAAAAAGCCGATAATAATCATTTTTATTTTATTCATAGCTTATCGTATTAAAGTGACACTACCATATGGTTTAACTTCTCCATCCTGTTCCATACCCCGCCATATAGAGCCATCTATAAATTTCGCATAGATTTTCCAAACATAAACATCCATAGGCATAGGTTTCCCATTATAATTACCATTCCAACCTTCTGCAGGCTGTGTGTTTATTAACTCATTCGTTTCATATAATAACTTTCCCCAGGTATCAAAAATTTGCATGTTAAATTCAGCCAAATTTTTACCTATAGCTTTAAAAATTGCAACCTGAGGATTAATATCATCCGGAGCAAAAGCACTTGCAACATATAATCTCCATTGTTCTTTCAATATTATTGCAATTGTGGTATCTGATGGACAGTTATATTGATTATTTGCATGCAAAGTAATATGATAAACGCCTATTGTAGAATATGAATGAGTAGGTTGAAAAAGTGTAGAACTACTCCCATCACCAAAATTCCAGCTCCATATTGTTGAATTTATTGAAGTATTGAAAAAATCAACCCTCCAATGATTCGGATAAGGCTGTGCGTTTTGAACAAAATAAAAATTTGCCAATGAAGTTGGATTAATATTAACAAATTTAGTAAGTGTATCAATACATGAATTAACAGATAAAGTGGTTAAAAATACAGAATATGATAAAGGTGATGAAGTATAATTTGCAGGAAAAGTAAATATAGGTGAACTTGCAGTAGTGTTTGAAATATTCACATCTGGTGGATTTACTGACCATATGTAAGAAGATGCATTTTGTGAAGTGTTTATTACACTAGTATTCCAGGGACCACAAGCCTCACTGGCAATTGTAAAATTTGCTTTTGGCCTAGTATGAATTGTGATATTTTTAATTATAGTATCCTTACATCCATCCCCAGAAGTAACTATTAATCTTATTTGATAAATTGAGTCACTTCCTGTCTGGAAATCAGGAAAAGTAAAATTTGGAGTTGTTGATGCTGGGTTTGAAATAAGAACACTACTGTTATTAAGAACAGACCATGAATATGTTGGAGTTCCCTTTGATAAACTTGTATTAGTAGTATTTACAATTGCAGAAGCACAAGCTGATTGATTTACAAAAGCAAAATCTGATTTAGGTTTTGGATAAACTGTTACTGTATGAATAATAGTATCTTTACAACCTGTTAAAGCTGCAGTTATTATAAGTTTTACATTATAAACAGTGTCAATTGTATTACTTGAATTAATAAATGTAGCAACAGGTGATGCTGACACACTCGTTTGTCCATTACCAAATATCCATTGAGAATTTATTCCTATAGGTGTTGATTGATTTACAAATGCCACTGTATATGGATGGCATCCTGTTGAAGAAATTGGAGTAAAATTGGCCACTGGGGCAATAATTGTGATAAACCTTTTGGTCATTGTATCTTGTTTGCATCCATGAATATTAGAAGTAATTAAAGTGAAATAAACCGTATCTCCATCATTTGTCATGGTATAAGAAGGAAAGTTTGTCCCAGTTGCATAATACACTCCATTTTTATACCAATTGTAAGTATCATTGGTATTTATATACTGAGTGAGATTGATGATTGAATTTGTGATAGTAAATGGAGCACAACTCATAGAATCTGTTGGCGTAAATTTTGATTTCGGATTGGGATAAACAGTAATATTTTTTATAATTGTGTCCTTACATCCATGAGAAGATGTAGCAATTAATCTTAATGTGTAAATACTATCAATTATTCCACTGTTTGAAAAAGAAAAAGAAGGATTAGTCAGTATTGATGTCTGCCCATTGGAAGCAGTCCAGTTAAAAGTCATTGAAGAAATATTTTCCCCATTATATGCTAAGGAAGTGTTTGTTGAAATTAATGACAATATCGAACAACTATCATAATCTGAAAGGTAGAAATCTGCCTTAGGTTTAGGATAAATACTAACAAATTTAGTAAGTGTATCTGAACATGAAAATACAGTTGAAGTAGTTAATAAAACAGAATATACAATAGTTGTTGAAGTATTATTCACAGGAAAAGTAAAGACCGGCGTTGATAGGGTTGAATTATTTATATTAACTCCGGATGGATTTACAGACCATAAATAAGAAGATGCAAACTGAGATGAATTTGTAACAACTGGAATAAACGTACCACAACCCTGATTCGTGATAGAGAAAACAGATATGGGTCTTGAATGTATTGTGATGGATTTTGTGAGTGTATCTTTACATCCATCAACTGTTGTAACGATTAATCTAATTTGATAAGTTGAATCGCTGCCACTCTGAAAGTCAGGAAAAGTAAAACTTGGAGTTGTTGCAGCTGGGTTTGAAATAAGAACATTACTGTTATTAAGTACAGACCATGAATATGTTGGTGTTCCTTTTGATAAACTTGAATTTGTAATATTTACAATTGCAGAAGCACAAGCTGATGGATTTACAAAAGCAAAATTTGCCTTAGGTTTTGGATAAACTACTACAGGATGAATAATTGTGTCTGTACATCCGCTTCCTGATGCTGTTACTATAAGTTTAACATTATATGATGTATCTAAAGTATTACTGCTATTAATAAATTTTGTAATTGGAGAGAATAAATTACTAGTTTGCCCATTTCCAAAAATCCAATATGAATTAATTCCTAGAGGAGTTGATTGATTTGTGAATGATACTATATAAGGAGAACAACCGGATGAAGTTATTGGAATAAAATTAGCTATAGGACCAACTATTGTGAAAAACATTTTAGTCATTGTATCCTGCTTACAACCATGTATATTATTTGTAATTAAAGTGAAATAAACCGTATCTCCATCATTCGTCATGGTATAAGAAGGAAAGTTTGTCCCTGTTGCATAAAACACCCCATTTTTGTACCAATTGTATGTCTCATTGGCATTTATATACTGAGTGAGATTAATGATTGAATTTGTGATAGTAAATGGTGCACAGCTTATAGAATCTGTTGGCGTAAATTTTGATTTAGGATTAGGATAAACTGTAATGTTTTTACTAATCGTGTCTTTACAACCATGTGAAGAAGTAACGATTAATCTTAATGAGTAATTACTATCAACAATACCTGTATTGGAAAAAGAGAATGAAGGATTTGTCAATATTGATGTCTGCCCATTGGAAGCAGTCCAGTTAAAGGTCATTGAGCTCAATGGTTCTCCATTATACGGTAAGGAAGCATTGTTTGTTATTACTGTGAATACAGAACAACTGTCTAACCTTGGGATAGTATAGTCAGCCTTAGGTTTAGGATAAATACTAACAAATTTTGTCAATGTATCGGAACATAAATTTACAGTTGAAGTAGTTAACAACACAGAATATACTATAGTTGAAGAAGATGTATTAACAGGAAAAGTAATGACCGGCGTTGATAGGGTTGAATTATTAATATTAACTCCTGAAGGATTTACAGAC
>CAIUKU010000021.1 GCA_903899825.1 uncultured Bacteroidales bacterium
AAATAAAAATTCCAAATAGCTTTATATATATGAAGCTATTTGGAATACTTATTACAAGCAGATAATTTGATGAAAAGAAATTTCAGAAAGTTATTTTATAATAATTTTGTTTATGATTTAATTTCAATTAATGCGACATAACAATGTAAATAAATGAGTTATACAGAAAAGTGAGCATATGCATTTTCTTCATATGCACGCTTAATATCAGTTAATATACAATAAGCTTTTGAACAAATATCTGATTTTCATTTATCAGTTTAAAAACATACACACCTTGCGAAGTTTTGAAATGATATACTGCTATTCCCTTTTTAACAGCTGAGGATTGAAGCAGTTTGCCACTTACATCATAAATATTTAAAATAGTTTTACCATTCCAGGGATTGAAAATAGTAAATGACTGGTTCGCATAAAATATGTCCGGAGATTCAGTATTGTATTCTTTAATACCGGTAGCGCTTAGGTGCAATAAGAATCGGTTCTGATTATCATTTTGCTGTCCGTAAAATGCATAATCAGCATTGAATGTCATATTTTGAAAAGCTGCAGTTTTTAAATCCTCGAGAACAATAGTTCCCAAAGAATGATCATAATTGACCGAAATTTTATAATTTCCATCAACCCCTGCTTTGAAACCAATAGGTATAGTTGGATTCGCGGCAACTGAAGCTAAATTATCAATACTCCATTTTTTATTGAGTTTAGTTGAATAAAGGCCCGGTGCATCTTGGTATAGACTGAACATTTTTTCGGCACCTCCCTCATCATTCAGATTTCCAAAGTTAATGATCATTTCATCACTGTATGAATTTTCTGTAGTAGTTGCTATTAAATGGATTGAATTATTTGCAGCTGTTGTAGTTTTTAACCACGCTTGCGAACCATGTTCACAGGAGGCATTATTAACACTAAAAGTCCCTGAAGTTGCAGCTTTAACCCAAAAACCCTGCATGGAAGCAATAAAATTTGAAACTCCATTTGTACCTGAATTCCCGTTAGAAATAAAACTACCATAATTACCAATCACAGGATTCCAAACCCAGTAGGCCCTTTCGCCGGAACCGGCATCTGTAAGCATATTTCTGCTGAATCCTGCTGTAGCATTCCAGTTGATGGAAGAAGGATAAGGATTTCCAACAAAATTCCAACCGGAATATATACCCCCAGTTAAAGTTAAAAGTGTATTAATACTGGCATTGTTTAAGTTGCCTGAAAAGTTTTTTGTTGATGTTGTTGGATAAGTAACAGCATATCCCCTGCCGGGAACAAAATTATTACTGCCATTCAACCCAACAAATGCAGGGTTTTCAAAAGGAATCCAGCTATCATTGCCTTCATTCCATGCATAAAAACTCTCTGTAGAAGGGCTAAATCCGTTACTTATCGATTGATTCGCTACCGGAGATGACAGCTGATGAAATTCATCAGTTGAATTTACAGTTATGTAGCGCTGAATAATATTTCCTGCAGTATTCAATGTGCCATTATTAATTAATGAAGCTGTACCAGATGTATCTGATTGCAATGTTAATGTTCCGTTTAGCAATAAGTTTTTGTTTGTATTGATGGTTAACTTACCTAAAGGAGCTATGCTTAGATTATTGCATTGCAAATTGTTTGAATTAACGATTGCTAATTTAGTGGACTGTATAATTGCATTTGTTATTGCACCAGGAAGCCCATGATCCCAGTTGGCAGCATTTTCCCATGCATTTGAAATTGAAGCTGTAAAGGTAGAAGTTAGTGGTACAGCTAGAACTGTAATTGCTAAAGTAGTAGCTGTTCCGCTCCCGCAATCACTTATACCGTAAGCCGAAATATTTCCGGAAACAGCAGCATTAGAATAATTTACAGTAATTGAATTGGTGTTGTTACCGCTTACTATTACCGCTCCTGCAGGCAACGTCCATACATATCCTGTAGCTCCTATTATAGGAGAAATTGAATAAGCAACACCCGACTGTCCCTGATATACGTTGTTGCTTCCTGTTATATTTCCTGCAGGTCTTGGATTACTACCTAAAACATATCCATATACATCAACAAGAGGAAGAGGAAAACCTTCATTTAGCATAAGGTTATTCAAACTTATAGCTGCATTTGAGCCAATAATAAATGCAGGATTTAAACTAAATTTAAGTTTTAGAATATTGCCTGTTCCATTAAATGGAGCTGAACCATAGCCTGCAAATATAATTTGCCCTGTAGTTGAATTTTTCGTGTAAGTCCAACCCTGAGTAAGTGTTGAAGAAGTTTCAATATCTATAAAACTAAGATAATTTGAATTATAGGTTATTGTTCCCTGCACTGATATTATCGATTCACCAGAAGGAAGTGCATTTATCTGTAAAGGATAGTAAAAGATAGCAGCTGAAGGGCATACTGCTGTATCCGGCATTGTAACTCTTGTATCATACAACATAAAATTTCCGGAAATGGCTGTAGCTCCTACAGAATCTCTCATTGTTACATTTACTATTCCACTCCTTTTCGCAGTCATCAGGCCATTTTGAGTAATGGAAGCAGCTGAGGTATCATTAACACTCCAGCTAAAAGGAGGTATTCCACCGCCAATTATTGTAAATTGCTGGTTTTCTCCTGCAACCATACTTCCGGTATTAGGTGTTAAAGATAAGTTTGGCAAATTAATAACAGAAAAAGATCCATTTACAGAAGTCGGTATTAAGGTTTCATTAAATAACCCATTTAGAATACTAATACTTGTTGTACCTGTATTTTGTTCAGCTACATGAAACTTTATGAATATTAGTGTACCACTCCCTGCTAAAGGGGTAGTACCATAAAAAACCATTGAAAAATTACCGGGATTATTTGTATTATAAGTAGGTAAAGAATAAGATGACAGCAAAGTTCCTGTTTGTATTATATCTATTGGTGTAAGTATATTTTGATTGAAACTTACAGAAAAGCTGCCCGAATAAATATTTAAACCACTTAAATCGGAAACATTTACCGGTACTATGATATCGTTGCCCTGCCACTGAGTTAGGTTAAGAGGGATACTAAGCTGCATCGCACGTATTTCAATCAGATTGCTGGTATCTCTAATACCGTTATTACTTTGAGAAACAACTTTTGTAAACCCGGGCTGATTAGCAGTTAACAATCCTGTAGCATTAATCGTCGCAATACCCGGATTTGTTACAAACCACTGATAAGGAGCTGTACCACCTGTGGCACTGAACTGCAATTGATCTCCCCTGGTAATTGTAGCTATATCTGGCGATACTGTTATTACAGGAAGTGCACTTATATTCATTAAACCATTTTTAAAGCTCATTAAAGGAGATCCTTCATTAAAATAATTGAATGCAGCTCCTGTAAAATTCAAGTAAAAACTTCCTGCATTTAAAGCTGCAAATCGAATAAACAGCAATTTTCCTTTTCCTGTTAATGGAGTGGTCCCATAATTTGTAATTGTTATCGTTCCCGGTATCGAGGTATTTACTGTCAGATTATTAAAAGTAGTACTTAAACTGCCTGCAATTATTATTTCTATTGGTTGGAAATAATTGCTGTTATATGTCATTTGCAGGTTGTAAGATATTATATTTTTTCCTGTAAGGCTGCTATCAGCATAAACCGGTATATCAACAATACTACCTGCCACCATAGTTGTATCAGGAAACCGCAAGGCAATTGTTTGTGCCTGCATACTTTCGTAGGCTGATATTATCAGCATCAGAACAAATAAAATTATATATTTTCTCATTGTTTTTTAATTTTGAAGTAAATAAATTTTCATTGCTTCAATCAGATTGCTATCTTTTATTACAAAAGACAGAAAAAATTATCTAACAACTTGAAAAACCTTTGATTGTGTAATTCCATCTACAGTCAGCCTGATCAGATAAGATCCATAATCAAGGGGTACTCCCTGCTTAGAAATGTCTATTGAATATTTACCCTTTACCCTGGTTTCATTAATTAAACATGCTATTTTCTGTCCAATCATATTGTAAACTTCAATATTTAGCATTTGTTTATCACCATTCAGCTGAAAGCTCAGTACAGCATTTCCTGTTGACGGATTTGGATAAAGCTGTAAAATCATTGTATTTGTTTCTAAAGTGGGTGAAGAAATTCCGTTTGCATACCCGGTTATACAGACACTACCATTTACTGCATCATTTGTCATATTGTTCTCATTGGCAAGAAAATTCAAAACGTTTAATGATGTTGTAGTGGTAATTCCTGTGGGTAAGCTGGTATGGAAACTTAGCATAACGATAACAGTATCCGATTGTAAGGGATTAATTCCAGCCATGGCTATGTTTAGTATACCATTAATGCTGTCATTGTTGTATGCAAGGTTCATATCAGCCATCATATTTGTAAGTTGGGTTAACTGTAAATAAGCAGGATCGTATTTGATTTTAATATCCGTTGAATACATACCGGAAACATTCGTTAAACTAATTGGAATGCCCACATCCTGTCCGTTTGAAACAACGCTGCTGCCTAAAGTTAATACAGGATTGCTTATTGCTGTAGTATATGCTTTTGTTTGTTCTGTAGGAAATGATTGGATACTTCCTACCACATATTGAGCAATTAAAGAAGCATCATAAGCTGAAATACCGGATACTCCGCTAACATCCGCAACTGTTTGTTGAGCACTGTTAAAAGCAATGAGACTAACAACATATTGCAAAACAAGGGCTGCATCGTAACCCTGTACCAAGCCGTTCTGACTAACATCTCCCATAAGCGGATTGACAGATCCTGTTGATTTCCAGGGAGTATAATTAACAGAAGTTGTTACTAACTCTTGTATACTAGTACCATTACCGGCAGTATTGGTTTGTATGGGACCAAGATTACTCCCCCACCAGCAATTTAAAGCATTTATCACAAAAGATTTGTTTACATTATTAACAGCAAAATTATAATTATCATTAAAATCGCAGTTATTAATTACAGGGTTGGAAGCAGCAGTTGCATATACACCATAATTATTATTGTTAAAATTGCAATTGTCAATTGAAGGACTGGCACTGGTTGTATGTAAACTAAAGTTTGAATATCGGATTATACAATTCTTTAACCTGCATAAACCATCTATTGATTGATCCGGAAATACTAATCCAGTCCAGTTTCCTCTTGCAGCAAATGTTGCAGTTGTATCAGCATTTGAATCACCTCCGTAAAAATCATCCTTAATCCCTGTAAATACAATATTGCTGTCAGGAGCAAATCCACCTAATGCCAGCAAACCTTTCTGAACATTCATTGAACCTGAAATGGAAAATTTACAAACTACGCCTGGATTTATTGTCAGTGTAGCCCCTGAACCAATTGTATAATTATTAAATAAATAGGGTATATTGTTCACACCTCCGAAAGAATGTTTAATGAGAGCAACATCCTGGGTTAAAGTTTCGTCTTTAACTTTTAGAACTCTATAGGTAGTTCCTGATATTATATTATTCGCAGTTGTTGCAGGATATGAAACCAAAGATATCTGCATCGGATAATACTGCAAATTATGAAATACACATGTATCAATTTTAGGAGCTGATACTCCACTCATATCTATGCCATAAGTAAGGCTTTCGAAACGGGAATTTTTAATAGTTGGTGAAGCACTTAATGTGGAAATTGCAGCATTTGCATATTTAAATATTGTATTATTGATGATACTTGAATCATTACTTACATCATTGAAAGTTATCCATGTACCTCCCCATGGTCCAACCGGCGGTACAGTTGCCAAACCGTCATTGTTCATATCTAATGGATTTCCGTAATTATCATCCTGTAACCGGGTGAAAACAACAGGATTGAGTGCTGTTCCCATTACATTAAGCCGACCATTTACAATAAAATTATTATTTGCTGAATTCGATTTAAAAACGATACCTGAAGGAATTGTAATGGTAGTTCCTGAATTAATGGTTGAATTTCCTTCAAGATAATAGGAGATATTTGTATATCCCCCAAAATTTCTGGATGGAATAGTTGCAGATTGCGAATAAACTTCGGGAACAACCGATAATGCCATAATACTTACATTGTTCATTGAACAATTTGAAAATACAGGATTAGAAAACATACTCATTCTAACAGGAGCATTGGGAATATTAACAAACTGACATTCTGTAAATAATGGGTTAGCTGAACCTATAACATTAGCACCATAATTAAGTGTCTGTTGAATGATGCAACTATCAAATGTTACATGCGAATTTTCAATATTTACTGCTGTATTGGAATAGGATAGTTCACAATTTTTCAAATAATTAACTGTATCAGAATTAATACTATTGTTGACAAACTGAATGCCCCCTGAGGCAGATGTCCCCCAACTTCCAGATGTAGGAGATGTTGTATTTCCATCATTATTGGAATCGCCCCCTTTTGAATCATCTTTATAGGAAGTAAAATATATTTTATGGTTAGTATTTCCTTTAGCCAGCATATTACCATAGACTATAATTGATGGAGAAGAACTATTGTCATCTCTGAATTTAATAACAACATCAGGAAGAATCGTTAATTTAGCGTTGTTTGAAACAGTCAGATTATCTACAATATAAGCAATATTAGTAATACCAGCTATACTGCGGGTAGCAAGCGTTGCGTCTGATGAAAGCGTTCCCTCAATAATTCTGATGGCATTACTTTCGTTAGCAGCAAAAGAAATATTTGTAAATGTAGGATTGGATAATAAAGACATTGCAATTGGATCTTTTGTGCAGTTTTGAATACTAACATTGTCAATCAATGGGTTTGAATTTCCATTACAATAAATCCCATAATTTGAAGAATTGGTAATACTTGAGTTAATGAACTGCCCGCCTGCATTTTCAAAAGTCAGACTTCCAACTCCGGTACTACCACCATATTTTATTGAAGCATTATTAACAATACTATACAAGTCATCGCTGCTCGATTT
This sequence comes from uncultured Bacteroidales bacterium, assembly GCA_903899825.1. Classification (GTDB taxonomy): domain Bacteria; phylum Bacteroidota; class Bacteroidia; order Bacteroidales; family JACABE01; genus JACABE01. The sequence goes on from CAIUKU010000021.1 coordinate 6,923, forward strand.
ATAAAAAATTGACCCCCAGCTTCCATTTGTAGGAGAAGTTGCATTCCCGTCTCCATTGGTGTCAAACGGATTGCCTTCATTGTCATCTTTTATAGTTGTAAAAACTACTTTTTGACTAATGCTTCCATTTGTTCTAAAACCACCTTCAACAAAAATATCGACATTCGTATTCATCTTAATAACTACACCTGATTCAACATCTATATACGTTCCTGAATTAATGGTCAAATCAGATAATAATATATATGAAATATTTATAAATCCAGCTAAGTCTCTTTTTATTATACTGTTATTCTGGCATACATCACCTCCCAATAATCCTATAGCCTGCCAGCCTACATTGGTAAATGAGATTCCTGAAAAACCGGGATTTGATGCTCCGGATAAACAGAATGGTGTATATTGAATATTTGTCATACTGCAATTGGAAATTACAGGATTTGATGATCTGTAACAGGAAATCCCGTAAGTGAGATTATTAAATACACAATTAGCAAATCCAGGACTTGCATCAATCATAGCAACAGCAGCTGAATTAATACTTTCATTTATACTACATGATGTAAAAGTGTATGGATCAATCTGAGCATAATTAAAGCGGCAATAATTCATGTATCCACTACTACCGGGAAGAAAAATAATTCCGCCCCAATCTCCGACTGCAGGAAAAGTAATTGTTCCATCTTTATTACAATCACCAGGATTGCCATAATTATCATCCTTAGCAGATGTAAAAGTTATCATGCTATCAAGTGATGCGTTTGCTGTAAAAATGCCACTTACAAGAAATCTATCTGTTAAAGCATGAGATTTAATTACAATTCCTTTATTTATAGTCAATTGAATACCAACCGGGATATTTATATCACCAAGCAATAAGTAGGTAATATTTGGAACTGTTGTAACAGATCTAATTTTAAGTATTGCATTTGTAGTAAGTGTTCCACCAATAAGTCCTATTGCATCAAATGCATTATCAGAAAAAGACAAAGCATTGTTACTCATTAAAGGATTAGCCTCAAATGACATGGCTATTGGCGTCATTTGACTGGAACCAATTGTGTTATTTGTTAATATTGGGTTGGAAGCAAATTGCATATATATGCCATAGTAATTATTAGAAATATCACATGAATCAATAGTTGGACTTGCATCAAAAGTAGAAATCCCGCCTGTTGATATTGAACCGGCATATCTAATTTTACAACGACGCATCAGACTATTAGCATCAATACTGGTATTTAAAAATCTTATTCCAAACCATTTCCCATAAGTAGGTGCTGTAAGACTTCCGTCATTATTAGCATCACCACCCCAATTATCATCTGTAAAAGAAGTAAAATATATATTTTCAGAAACATTAGCATTTGCTATAAAACTACCGCTCACATCAAGGTATTTGTTATTAGCAAACTTTAAAATATTATTGGATCCTATTTGCATTAAGCCACCTGAATTTACAATCATCCCGTTAGGAAAATAATAAGGAATATTCGCAACAGGCAGTCTCAATGTATCTGAAAAACTTGAGAAGCCCATATTAATTGCAGTATTTGTATTTCCTGAAAAGAAATTGCTCCCGTTTAAGATTAAATCGGCTGAAGCAAAATAGTTAATTGGCCAGGTACAATTTGTAATTGTAGATCCTTCAAGTGTTATGTAAGAATTATTAGTTAAATAAATACCATTTGTAAAATGCTGAATATTGACATTACTTAAATATGCAATTCCATTTCCATATATTCCATACGAAGCAGTGATTGCACTAGTATTAATACTCCCATTCGTCATGTTTAGTATACCGGTAGCTGAAATATTAACACCATTAAGTGAAAAATTCATTAAATCAGTATTCATTAAAGTAGCAGTTCCTTTAAAAACATAAAAATGTTGAGCAAACATTACCTGACAATTAGTTAAATTAACAGTTCCTGAATTAGTAGCGTTACCAGTCTGGATATACCCCCAAATACCCGGTGTAGGGGAAGGATTAGTGGAAGAAAAAATAACATTGTTCGCATTTAAGGTTCCTAAAACTGTCAGATTTTGTCCATTAGCAAAATTTACTGTAACTCCGGAATCTACTGAAAGCACTATTCCATTGTTAACTGTAACAGAAGCTGTAATTACATAAGGACTTCCTGCCTGATTCCATATCGTATTACTTGATATTGT
>CAIUKU010000022.1 GCA_903899825.1 uncultured Bacteroidales bacterium
ATCCCCACCTAATTGCAAAAATCCTATAGTATCCAGGTTCTGATTATAAGAACCAGGGCCCAGTGAATTAATACGAAAAGCACGGATACTGTTGGGTCCTCCACTAAAGAATTGTTTGGCATAAGGCAAAACGGATGAGTTTCCATAGGGAGAAGCTATACCTGCATATATTCTGGTAATAAACTTATTTTTATTCTTATAATTATAATAGGCACGGGCATCGATGCCTAATTTAGCAAATTGTGAAAAGACAGACCCCAATATTTTAGATGGATGATCCGATGAAATTTTGTCTCCTGCAATTGTTCGGGCTAAAGAAAAAGTATTTCCGGCAATCTCAGTTGTCAGATAAAAAAAGTACTGAATTTTTTTCTCAGTCTGGACTTGCTCATTATATATAAATGAATAACTGGCACCAGCTATAAATTGCTCTTCATAACTTTTCTTCAGAAATGGATTGGAAGCCATTAATTCTGTAAATACTGCAGATTTATTTAAAATAGAGGTGAAACTAATATTTATTGGATTTAATTCATGTTCTTTCAGTATGTCATTTTTCCATTTAAAACCATAAATGAACTGCAGCGTATGCATATCAAAATAATCTACTCTTTTTAAAAAGTTATATGAAACTGTGATAAGTGTTTTTGGAACATATTTACTATTTGTTCTTTTTATATAAAATGGAAGAACAATTCGAGGAAATGTCAATTCCAGTTCCGGATTCAATGAATATGAATATAAATTTTTACCTTTAGCAAATAATTGGGCTTCAAACGAACCAGCCATATTAAGATTGAGTAATTCAGCTCCGTTAAAAGTATTTCTGTTTAACAGACTCAGATTCATCCGAGGACCTAAATAATTATTTGATTTTGAGACCATTTCAAATTCAGCCCTGAATGTATGTTTGGGCATTGGAGTCATTAAAATATCGACATTTAAAAATCCAGAAGAAGAATCACTTTCATTAAAATTCATACGGACAAACTTAAAATTCCCCATAGTCATCAAACGATTGAGGGTAATGGTATGATTTTCTCTTGAATAAATTTCATTTTTCTTTAAATAAACAGAACTTAAAATTACTTTTGGTCTGATTTTCATTTCAGTTTCTTTTCCAATAAATACATTGTTCTGAAATTGAATGGTATCATTCAAACGTTCATGAATCTCTTCGTTCAGAGCATAGTTCTGATCGATAATCACATTATTGATCCTATATACAGTCAATGCATTGTCCGGAATACTGTCTTTTAAGGTAAGCCTTAAAGTTACCGTATGATTTTCATCTGATGCAACAGCTTTGAACAGTAAATTATCCGTGCTGAAATAAAAATATCCCTGGTTTTTCAGGGATGCGTCAATGCGCATCCTTTCTTTTTTTAATAAATCGAGATTATAATTTTCTCCCGGTTTAATGAATGATTTCTCTTTTTCTGACAAAAGGATTCCATTCAGTTTATCATCATAAACAGCATAGGTAATATCTTTAACAGTATATTGTTTTTGCAAATGTGTTGTATATATTATTTTTGCGGTATGTTTTTTTTCAACAATTTTATATTCGGTGTGGCTATTAAAAAAACCATTGTTGAAAAAACGGGCATCTATAATTGAAGCCGTCAGTTTTGGTTTAACACTACTTAACAATACCGGAGCTTCTCCGTTTTTTTTCAACCACTTTTTAAATTTACTTTCAGGAGCTGGACCTGCTTTCATATACATCCACAATTTTGGACGCATACCTAAAATCTTTTTGTTAGGTATCGGACGAATTGCATTTTCAGCAATGGTTTTCAATGACGCCTTGTTCTTTATTTTATCAACTGATGCTAATATTACTTTTGATCCGGTATATAGCTTTTCACCGGCAGGCAAATGTTTTGTTCCGCTGCAGGCTGCTAAGAGCAGACTAACAATTATAAGCAAATATTTATTCAGCATGCATCGTATCATTATTTTTTATATTTTAATGAATTGTTTTTGCTATTTGGTGAAATAAAAAGTTCTCTCCAGTTATTGAATTCGCGAATATATAAAATACCAACACCCGTTTCAATCAGTTGACCTTCTATGGCACCTTCATATTGATTTTGCCTGAAAGCTTTCAAACGGAAACGACCATCTTTAGTAAGGATATACTCTAAAGTAACATCCCCTGCTATATCGTTGGCAGAATTTTGTTTTGCCTTCTCGCCTTCAACATCCACTGTACCTCCAACCTTAACAGATAATCTTTCATTAAAAAGCTGTTTTTTAATACCAATATCAATTTGTGTCCTACCTTCTGCTTGCCCTGACTGGTAATCGTCATAAGATTGAATATCAAAATTTAATTCAACACCCGGAACAAATTTAGAACTTAACTGGTTTAATTGTGCAGATAAAAAGTTACCAACAGTAGTCCTTATGGCTGAAACAGTGCCATTTGATTCAGATTGCAAAGGGTTTTCCTGAATAAACCGACCTAACACCAATAAAGCAAACACTTGTTTATTTAAAGCAGAGGGATCATCATTCAACATATTCAATTTTGTATTCACTGCACCACCTAAAATTCCTTTATTTTCGGGTGATAACTGTATTTCAAAACTAATTTGCGGATGTAATATTTCTCCACGTAATTTCAAAATAACTAAAAATGGATAAGCTTGTTTATATCCGCCTTTTTCCACTGGATTTAAGCCAGTCATTTCATCTGCCAAAAGATCATAAGGGGATGCCCTAACCGTATAAATGGCATTGATTGAGACATCTGCATCCAGCGGATCCCCATTCCAGATAATAGTACTTCCTGATTCAATCGCAAACCTCTTCTTTATTACAGATTCTAATGAAACAAGATAACTCCCATCATTTAAATTATATGATCCTGTAAGACTCATTTTTCCACTTCTGTCAATTGAGAAGCTCAAAGCCGCTTCACCTTTAACAACCAGTGAATCAGAAGACGATGGATCCATTAATAAGCGGAGGGTTGCTTGTTTATCTATTTCGATGATAGATGAAATATCAAATCCTGTGATCCCTGATTTTTGGATTTCTTTTTTATTTCCACCTGACAATATAGGACTATATTTTAATAAATCCTCAAATTCAACAACATCCTCTCCTTTGTCAATATTAACCTTTGATTCAGGAACTGTAAATGTAAAATTTGAACCTTTTTTCATCTTTAGTTTTGCATCAATAAGTGGAAATGCCAAAGGTCCATTTATATTCATTTTACTATCAATTATCATTCTGCCATAGAATTCGTTATTGTCTTTTGAGGATGTATTCAATAACAGAAAGTCTTTGGTATTTAAATGCAAAGCAAAAACAAAATTTTTGAAATTTTGCATTTTAACAGAACCATCGATGATGGCAGTATGTTGATCAGCATCTAATAAAGTAAAAGAATTAAAATAAATTCCATCTTTTTTTAATTGAATGCGTTCATGTTTTAAGAACAATAGGTTATTTAAAGCGGCAAGTGTTACATTAGCATTGTTGAATATTAGTTCTCCTGTTACATCGGGTGCAGCGGTTTGCCCTTCAACCAGGAAATTCCCTGAAAGATTTCCGGATGCTGCTGTAATGCTACCCATCGAAAATGCTTCTACAGTTTTAAGCGAAAGTGACTGAATATCAATTTTAATATTGATTGAATGATCGCCCCCTTTTGGGAAATAATAGCCTTTGGCAGTTAGATTATTATCTGAGCCTGATAATTTAAGGTCGATGTCAAATTTCTCAGTGCTTGGATTTTCTGCTTTCAAAGTCAAATCTCCAATAGCTTTTTCCTGAACATACAAATTATTTATTGCTGCATCTGCAATAACGCCATAAGTATTATTTACTCTTTTAAGTAATATATTCCCGCTAAGCATCCCTCTGATAAAACTGCTGTCTTTTTCAAAAATGCCTGAGATATCACTCAATTTGAAATTTTTAACTTCGATGTTCAAATCATCATTAAATTGATTATGTAAAGAGGAAATATTAATCTGACTTTCAGATTTATTGATGAAAAGATGGTAGATTAAAAATCCTTTATTCCCAATTTCTATATAATTATCATTTGCAATATTCCATCGATTGTTCATCAGATAGAAATCATTGGGATCGAGTGTAAGCTTGTAATTACCATGATTTCTGGTAATTTGAGAACGGATCAGCAGTTTTTTGTATTGTTTTTCATCAATTGAAGATACAGTAGTAAATATCGTTTGATCTGCAAGCTTTCCATTTACTGAGAAATTATCAAATTTGATTTGTGCATTCGAAATCTTATTACTAAAAATTTTGTAATTTAAAGCATTTGAATCGGAATTTACATCTATTGAAAGATCCCTTATTTCATTGCTGCCATATACAATTTTTCCCATTTTAGCAGTTATTTTCAAACCGTTTTTCTCACTGTTGTAACTTCCCTGTATCAATCCAGGTTCAAATTCTTTCAATTGAGGTAATAAAACTTCGGACAGTATAGGATGGTTGTGAAGTTGTATTTCAAAATTAAAATTCTTCATTTCATCTTTCACTTTTAACTGAGTTGTATCAGAAAAACGGAAATAATTATTGATAAAACGGCTCAATTCTTTGGGTAAATCGACCAGTGAAACCGTTCCTTTATACTTTATCCCAATAAGTGCACTGCTTAGATTTAATTCAGTTTTATTATTTTTATTGATAGTAGCAATCAATAAAGAATCGATGATATATTTTTTACCTGCATTTACAACGATAATATTTGTAAGTCCTGCTTTCCCATTGATTGAATTCAGCGTTCCGCCTTTTAAATCTGCAGATGCAGTTAAACCTATGCGCACATCATCTTTTGTAAAATTAAGTTTTTGAAGATCTGCCCCCTCCAAGTTAAAAAGAAATTTAAAATTTTCCTGTCCGGGATTTAAGTTCACCAATCCTTCAAAATCAAATTTTGCATTTTCATCCTTCAGATTAATTTTTCCTGTAAATTCCTGTCCTTTGATTCTCCCGTCAATATTGATTTTGTGATAAGTATATTTATTAAGAAACATCTTTGAAACCTCAGCCTTGATCGATGCATTTATTGTTTTTTTATCAAATCCATGCCCTTTCACTTCTGCAGTTAACGAAAGAGGACCATACATAGTTTTGTTTTTCAACAAACTACCCAGATCAAAATCTGAAATAACTATTTTGCTGGTGAAATTTTCATTTTTATCACTGCTTGCAATAAGTTTTGCCGCTCCATAGCTGGTATTTATATCTAACAATGTTTCAAAAGCTTTGATCTGCCCTTTAAAAATAAGCTGTAAATTGATATTTTCGGGAAGTTCAATACTTTTTGGGATGGAAGATGCAGCTATCATCGCAATATCCTGCTTAGCTGTATTTATTTTCAGGTTTGGAAAATCGAAATATGCCTTTTGAATATCGGGTAAGCCTTTAATCAAAAAATCCGAAGCTATCATAGTGCTGACTCCTGTATGTATTAAAAGTTTTTTTCCCTTCAGATTATTCAAACGACCGCTAATATTCCCTGAAACAGTAGTAATATTCATGGCATTTTTAAAGAAAACCTGTTTAATAAGTCCGGGACTGAAATAGAGAATATTGGAATTCTGTATACTCAGGTTTTTAAGGTCTAAGTTTAATTCCATGAAAGGAAAAGAATCTTTCAAAGATTTTAGTGAAGGGTATCTTATGTTTAAATCGGCATCAATAGATGAATTATTGGTTTTGATTTTCAGGTTTTTTGCAGTTATAGAATACTGATCCATCCTAAAATCCGTTTCGAATTCTTTAACTGAAAAATTATTATGATCAACTGCTGTAAATTTTTCAATGGATACAGTTGTTTTATCGGATGAATAATAAAAATCATGGGCTTTTAGAGTTATATGCTTATAATCCATATGATTTACATCAAATGCATTTTTTATTGTTGGTTCATTTACCAGCTGATAGAACATGGCATTTTCTTCAATATCAATTCCTTTCACTGAAACTATCCAGTTGTTTTTTACAATTGCTGTATTGTTTGCATCAACTGTTGAGTCATTTACTATCCTGGAATTGTTTGTATTGAATTCAATTTTACTTTTGGATAAATAGATATTATCCAATGTTAGCATTTGTTTCTGCAAATCAACAATAGCATTCTTTAACTTAAAGCGGTTTATCTTTGCAGTAAGGGATTGCTTATCCAATGAATCGAGAAAACTAAAATTGGTATTATTAATCTGTAAATTGTTTACCATTATTTTTGGCAAAACACTATTTGATTTTACCTCTTCTTTTTTCAGGCTTTTCTTTATCAGCACTTTTGATGTTACACCATCAATAAATAATTCGTCAATATTGTAAATAGATTTCTGAAAATCAATCTGATTCGTTTTTAATTTTAAGTCAATAAGGTCTGCTGTAAAATTACTACCCCCATAATTATCAATATATTTAAAATGAATATTCTTCAAATTCACATTATCTATACTGAAAGTCCATTTAGCAGTTGTTTTAACTTCAGTCTTTTTTTGTTGTTGGGAAGTATCACTAAATGCAGTAAGCAGAAAATTATAATTGAACACTGAATCTGTTTCGGGACGGTTTATACTGAGATTTACATCTTCCAATACCACAGAACGGATATGTATCTTATTGTTGAATAAATCCTTAAAGGCTATGTTTACTTTTAGTTTACCGGCATACAATAACGTATCTTTTGTAATATCCTCCAGGTAAAGACCCTGAATAACCACTGATTTGGGAAATGATATGCTGATTTTTTTTATCTCAACCTTTGAATGGGTTTTGTTGCTGACATAAGAAATGGCTGTTTGAACAATTTTTGTCTGAATTGCAGGAATCTGGATAAGCACAGCAATACCAATGAACAAAAGCACAACGCTTATTATCACCCATAGTATTACTTTTAATATTTTTTTTAAAATTGCAACTATTTTTCCATTTCCCAAATTATTCATAAAGACGGAGTCTGTTTCTGAGCGCTATAATTTCATTTTGCAACACATTTACGCGATCTAATAAATGCGTGATGGTTTCTATACCTTCTATGTTAATATCCAGTTCATTATAAAAGCGGACAATTTTTTCTAATTGTTGAAGCTGACTTACATCAATAAAGTTAGTTTCTTCAATCGTAGTAATTTCTATCAGTCCGTTTTGCTGTAATGAACTAACGAAAGAAATTTCAATATTATGGTTAAAACAAAATACATCTAAGGCGATTAAGTTTTTTGCTTTCATATTTTCAATATTACATTTTAGATAATTCGGCAAATAATGCTTTTTGCCGGTCTGTTAAATTTGTGGGTATTTTGATGTTATAAGTCAACTGTAAATCACCGAATTCACCTTCTTTTTTATAAACAGAAAATCCTTTCCCTTTTAATTTTACTTTGGTTCCGTTTTGGGTTTCAGGTTTTACTTTTAATTTTACTTTTCCGCTTAAGGTTTCAACTGTGATTTCACCACCTAAGACAGCTGTATACAAATCCAGATCAACAATGGTAAATAAATCATTTCCCAATCGTTTAATATTGGGATGATTGGAAATAGAAAAACTAATATACAAATCTCCATTCGGACCTCCATTTAAACCCTGGCCTCCATGCCCGGGAATTTTAATAGTTTGTCCGTTTTCAATCCCGCAAGGGATGGTAATTCTGATATTTTTACCATTTACAGTTAAAGTCTGTTTGTGCGTTATATAGGCATCCATGAGGTTGAGATGGATTTCAGTAGTATAATCTTCCCCCCTATACTTTGCCTGTCTGCCACTGCTTCTACCTCCCCCACCAAACATGGATTCAAAAAAATCAGAGAAATCCCCTTCAGATTGAGTACTTGAATACCTGCCTCCCCGGGGATTTTGTGATTGTTGATTATACTGATTCGCCTTTTCATATTCTTCAGCATGTTGCCAATCTTTTCCATGCTGATCAAACTTCTTACGTTTTTCAGGATCACTCAATACTTCATTGGCTTCGTTGATTTGCTGAAAATTCTTTTTCGCATCCTTATCATTAGGATTTAAATCGGGATGGAACTTTCTGGCTAATTTCCTGTAAGCAGCTTTAATTTCCTTAGGCGTTGCCGTTTTTCCTATTCCCAAAACCTTATAATAATCTACGAATTCCATGTGTTTTATATAAAAAGTTTATGCATAATAGTTAGGATAGTCAGTATATCCTTTTTCATCTGCACTATAAAATAAGTCCATCTTGAGATCTTCTGAAAGAGCCCAATTGTTTTTTAATCTTTCAACAAGATCAGGATTGTTGATAAAGGGGCGTCCAAAAGCAATAAGATCTCCCAGACCGCTTTCAATATCAGCCTCAGCCCTATTCTTATCATAACCACCCGCTAGAATAATAGTATTTTTAAAATTAGTACGAATAAGCTTTTTAATTTCAGCTGGAACTTCAGGAGCACCCATTGCAGAATGATCCACAATATGAATATATGTTATTCCGGTTTTGTTAAGTTGCAGACTCAGATAATCATAAGTATCACTAATCTCAGGATAATGTGGCATATCACTGGCAACACCGTAAGGTGATAATCGAATCGCAGTTTTTTCTTTACCAATGGTTTCTGCAACAGCAGCCACAACTTCGAGTACAAAGCGACAACGATTTTCAATACTTCCTCCATAATTATCAGTACGAAGATTGCTAATAGGTGAAAGGAACTGTTCAAGTAAATAACCATTTGCTGAATGCAACTCAACACCATCAAATCCTGCATCTATTGCATTCTTAGCTGCTGCAATAAATTCCAGTTTAGTATGAAGTAAATCTTTGTCAGTCATTGCTTTGGGAACAGGAAAATCTTGTAACTGTTCGGCATCCGTCCACATCTGACCTGCCGGCTTTACTGCTGAAGGCGCAATAATCCTCGCTTCTTCAGTCATATTAAGCGGATGGCTTATTCTACCGGTATGCATAAGCTGAACAAATATTTTTGATCCTTCTTTATGAATAGCCGAAGTTGTCTTTTTCCAGCCTTCAGTTTGCTGATTGCTAAAAAGACCGGGAATCCTGGCATAACCTAAGCCATTGATAGAAGGAGAAGTGCCTTCAGTAATAATTAAACCGGCAGCTGAACGTTGTTTGTAATATTCAGCCATTAATTCATTGGGTATATTTCCAATGGCCCTGCATCTTGTCATAGGTGCCATTACTATCCTGTTTTTCAATTCTAAAGACCCAAGTTTTGTGGGCGAAAATAATTTGTATTCTTTCATTTTATAATATTTAATTGATATAATTGATGAACAAAAAAGCACATAAAAAGTTTCTCCTGTTTAATTATTAACAATTCCTATTATAATTGCTAATATGTTATATATGAAATCATTAACACTATTATAAAAAATACATCATTCGTCATTATAAAAAGTAGCTTTGGAAATTAATTAAGCAGATATTCTGTTTGATTAGCCAAATAATTTTCCATACCTATTTGTCCTATCTGTTTATGCTGATTAGCGGCCCAATCTAAATGAACCTCTTCCACTTTAAGTATTTTTGACAGCATATCTACAGTCCCCTGATCATCGAGATCACTTGCAAATCTGATAGCTTCATGATAAGCACTTACCACTTCATGTTTTCCGTCATTATTATTATTTATCATTTCCGAAACAGTTTTACCAATCTTCATTGTATTAAGCCGGTATACCAATGGAGCTCCATTATAAAAAACAATGCGTTCGATGAGCCAAACAACATGATGCATTCCATCCATTGCCTGTTTTCTGATGGCCATGTTTAGTTTACTATAGCCCCAGTTTTCGTACATTTCAGAATGTACTGTATTTTGATTGATAGCTGTAAGTTCTTCTGCAAGAAGGGAATTCAATATTGCAAGTAATTTTTTTTGAGTTTTCATATTTTTTGTATTTAATAATCTACATTTTTATATCTGCTAAAAAAGCTTCTTTCGTAAAACCAAGGAAATCTTTAAAATTTTATCTGAGAAATTCTTCTTCAAGTATCTTTTTCTTTTCATGATACTCCTCATCTGTAATTTCACCTGAAGCAAATCGTTTTCTAAGAATATCAAAAGGTAATTCTTTAGAATTTCGTTGACCCGGAATATTGTAGGGTAATGCAAATATCCAAAAAAGCAACCCAATCCATACAACCCACCATATGATGTCCATTCCCCAATAATTAATACCGTTATACATAATCAAAATTTTAAATGTGAAAATTATCAAACTATAGTACAAAGATAGGATCATTGATTTACTTAAATATTACACAATTGATGCAAAAAGTTACATCATTCACACCTATCGGTAAGAAATCTATTGATAAATAAATAAGCAGTTGTAATCCTGTTTATTATAATGGTAGCTGTTTTCTGAGTTTATTCAATTTGTATATTTCGAACCAGATAATTGTGGATAATCCGGCTAAACTACAAATGAGGATATTGGCTAATTCAAGTTGCTGAAACTGGAATAATTTTAGAAAAAACGGAATATTTAAAATCAGAGTTAGAAAGAGAATTGCGCCACCTACAACCCATAATACGGCTTTATTGGGTGTAAAAATAATTTTAAATATATGGTCGGTCCATGAACGGTTCGTTAAAATTACAGCGATATTTGATACAATTAAAGTGGTAAAAGCCATCGCCCTTACTTCCATTGCGTTATATCCAATATATAAACCCACAAAATAAACAGTCAGGGTTATTAAAAGAATTCCAATACCTTGCATACAACTAAAAAAAATCTTTTTCCCGCCAAAGAAATGATCTTTTATCCCTTTTGGAGGACGATTCATAACATTTTTCTCTGCTTTTTCGGCTTCAAATATGATGGAACAAGCCGGATCTATGATTAATTCAAGAAAAACAATATGTACAGGCCATAAAATGAGAGGAAAATCACCTATTAATATCGGTATTAAAGATAATCCGGCGATGGGTACATGAATGGCAAAAACGTATCCAAATGCTTTCTGAAGGTTATCAAATATTCTTCTTCCCATTTTTACGGCTCCTACAATAGAAGCAAAGTTGTCGTCCATCAACACCAGCGATGAAGCTTCCCTTGCGACATCAGTTCCCTTTTCGCCCATTGCAATTCCAATATGGGCAGCTTTAAGTGCAGGAGCATCGTTTACGCCATCACCTGTCATGGCAACAATTTCATTGTTTTTCTTTAAAGCATTGACGATTTTGAGTTTTTGTTCAGGAATTACTCTGGCAAAAACATTGGTATTCTTTATCCTTTCACATAATTCATCCTCCGACATTTCCTGTAATTCCTGTCCGGTGATGCAACAGTCAGCATTTTCCAAGCCTATCTCCATTCCTATATGTTTGGCAGTTACGGGATAATCTCCTGTAATCATAATCACTCTGATACCAGCCGTATAACATTCGCTGACAGCTTGTTTCACATTTTCACGAATGGGATCTGAAAGTCCAATCAATCCAATAAAATCAAACATAAAATCATGTTGAATTTCAGGTAAATCAGTTGCTTTAATACTTGCTTTAGCAACACCCAACACTCTTAATCCGCTTGCTGCTAATTTTTCAACAGCCAATGACAAATGTTTCTTATGCTCTTCATTCAGATGACACAATTCAAAAATGGCTTCTGGAGCACCTTTAGTGGCAATAATTTTTTCAGAACTACCTTTATATGAAAAGACTCTTGACATTGCCAGCAGTTCTTTGGAAAGTGAATATTCCCTGACCATTTCCAAATTCTCATGGATATGTTCAGTCCCTTTCAGATGTATATCTCCCATACTGGTAATAGCTTTTTCCATAGGATCAAAAGGATTGATCTGACTGGAAAGAATGCCATATTCAATTATTTCATGAAATTCGGAACTAAACTCAACTCCTTTGTCAATGGTCAGAAAATCTTTCCCGTTATAGAGACTGGTAACCGTCATTTTATTTTGGGTAAGTGTACCTGTTTTATCAGTACACAGCACAGTTGCAGAACCAAGTGTTTCTATCGCAGAAGGTTTTCGTGTTAAAACTTTCTTTTTTGACATCCGCCATGCTCCCAATGCCATAAAAATAGTGAGAATTACCGGAAATTCCTCAGGTAACATAGCCATTGCCAGGGTGATTCCTGCCAAAAATCCATTGACAAGACTTCCACGGGTTAATGTGTAACCTACAATTAACAAGACACATAAAATAACAGCTATTACTGTAATTTTTTTTACCAATGATACCATTTCCCGGTTCAAACGGGTAGGCTCTTCTTTTACACCCTCCAATGCCTTACCTATTTTTCCGATTTCAGTATTGACTCCAATACTTGTAACTCTTGCGATGCCGTTGCCCTGAACAATCATAGATCCTGAATAAACAAATGGTAAATCATCACCTCCGGGTTGAATGTTTTTTTCAATTTCATCCCAATTGGTTTTACGGACAGGTACAGGTTCTCCTGTAAGTAATGATTCATCTGCCAGTAAATTAACTGAATATAATACTGTAGCATCTGCAGCAACCCTGTCGCCTTCCTGCAACACAATAATATCGTCAGTCACAACTTCAAACCCTGCAATTCGGGTTTCCACACCATCCCTGATTACCAATGCTCTGGGACTTGCCATATCTTTTAATGCATCCAGGGCTTTTTCTGTTTTCTTTTCCTGATAAAATTCTATACCCATGATAACGAATACAAAACCCAGCAACATAATACCTTCCTGGATATCACCCAACATAAGATACAAACTACCGCATGCAACTAAAAGTATAAACATGGGTTCTTTGACTACTCCAAGTGCAATGGAGAAAAAGTTTTTTGGTTTTGAAGATGGAAGCATATTGAATCCTTCGGATCGCAATTTTTCCTTTGCTTGTTCAGCAGATAATCCTTTGTACATTTTAGGTGGAATATTTAATTTCATGTGTTTATATTTATTTGTTTCTTGATCTTTAGTTACTTAAAAGATGTTACAAAACACTAAAAAAGTTAAAATATAATTTTCATGCTCAAATTTGGAACGCGGATAATGCGGAT
>CAIUKU010000023.1 GCA_903899825.1 uncultured Bacteroidales bacterium
CTCACATACGAGGATGTTTATTTGGCGAGTTCCATCGGCGAAATTTGAACAGGATTAATAAATTTAACAAACATAACAATAACCATTTCAGTAATTTAATAAAATATAAACAGATGAAATAAATTGTTTTTTTTGAATATCGTTGATATACTTCGGTTTAACCTATAAAATCATGGAAATATTCAGGAATACACAGTATGAATAGATTTTCAGGAAAGCATCATTATAATTAAGAACAGAAATCAGACAACATCTCCTTCAAGCAATTCCAGACCAGTAGTTTCTTTATACTTAACCACTACTTTCTTTTTCCATCTGCCGGTAAGATAATAAGCATAGGATAACAGCATACCCATGCTCCATCCAATGGGAATAGCCCACCATATACCAATTACACCAAATCTGGGAGCTAAAAAATAAGCCAGTGGAATTCTTACTACCCACAATGCAAATAAGGTAATAAACATCGGAATCAGGGTATCCCCTGCCCCACGCATTACACCACCTACTACAAACATAGTGGAAAAAACAATATAAAACGAACTGACAATCACAAGATACTGATAACCAATATTTATTACCTCCATATCTTTGCTAAACAATCCCATGATATGCCTTCCGAACAAAAGTATGCTCAGGCTAACCAAAACGGATATAACAGAAGTCATAATAAATGTAGCTTTTAAGCCATTTTTGACCCGGTGAGGTTTGTTGGCACCAAGGTTTTGTCCGACAAATGCTGACAATGCAGCACCAAAATTCATTGCAGGCAGTGATGCAAATGAATCCAGACGTCCTGCCACACTAAAAGCAGCAATTACACTGGTTCCATGACGGTTCACTATGCCAAACAAAGCCACCATCCCCAATGCTACAAAAGTTTGCTGAAAGCCGGTTGGAATGCCGATTTGTATACTTTTTTTAAAAATAGTTTTATCAAACTGAAGTTTTCTAATGTTCAACTTTACAATTTCATGTTTTTTATTCAGGTATAAAATCAGGGTAATGAAGGCACCCGCCTGCGAAATGATGGTACCCAGAGCAGCCCCTTCAATTCCCATTTTAAAAACAACTATAAACAAAAGATCCAGCACAATATTTACCAGGTTAGCAATTACCAGAAAATAAAGCGGCGTTTTTGAATCTCCCAGCCCTCTCAGTGCGGAGCTGGTTCCGTTAAAACCAAAAAGGAAAATAATTCCGGCAAGATAAATGTTCAGGTATATTTTTGCTTCAGGAATCACTTCTTCGGGCAGTGCAGTCAATCTGAATATGCTTTCACTGAAATAAATACCCAATATGCTTATCAGTATTGAAGCAAAAAAAAGGAAGATGTACATGGTATCGATGGCTTTGCGAACCTTTTCAATGTCTTTTGCCCCGTAATACTGTGCAATTACAATGGTAGAACCCGTTCCTATTCCAATAATCATGGAAATGAGCATGAAAATAATCGGAAATGAGGCTCCTACAGCTGCCAGCGCTGTAATACCTAAAGTTTTACCAATAATGATACTGTTAACTATCGTATAAAGCTGCTGGAATACATTTCCCAATAACATAGGCACTGCAAACTTAAAAATCAAGCTTCCTTCTTTACCTACTGTTAAATCTCTCATTTATTTTAATTTCTGCAAAAATACGTTTTTTTAAGGTATCATAAAACTGACATTTATTAATTTAAACTAAACAACTGATGAGTTATTGTTAGATTTTAACTGAAGCATCAAATTTTCTGATTTTTTTTGGAACACAGATCACTGAAGGAAAACGCTGATTATTGCTTGCCTGGCAGCAGTCAGGGATTTTAAACTACAATAAACCTAAAATATAAAAAAACAAAAAATCTCACTAACTATCTATAAAACTAAGCATATTTTGAATTTTAAGTACTCCTTTTACTTTAGGCACTTTAAGTACTTTAAGTACTTTAGGCACTCTAAGTACTTTAGGCACTCCAAGTACTCCAGGCACTCTAAGTACTATTTAAAGTAACTCCTGCACACCCCCAGAAATTCCTCAGCAATATGAGGGTTACAACTGATGAGTTCTTTTCCGAAAATATAATTATCACCCCCTTTAAAATCATAATTACACCCACCTGCCTGCTGAACAATAAATGTACCGGCAGCCACATCCCAGGGTCTTAGCCCGTATTCATAAAATGCTTCAAATCTGCCGCAGGCCACGTAAGCAAGATCAACTGCAGCTGAACCAAAACGCCTGACACCTCTCGAATTTTTCATCAAATAGGTAAATATCTCCATGTATTCCGTTAATTTAGAATAATCATAATAGGGAAAACCGGTGGCAATCAGACTATCGTTGATGGTTTTGTTTGCAGAAACCTTAATAGGGTTTCCATTCAGAAAAGCCTCACTCCCTTTCCAGGCATAAAAGCATTCTTTGAGATTGATTTCATACACAACGCCAAGCACGATTTCATCTTTTTGTTGTAATGCAATGCTGATGGCATACATAGGAATTCCATGAATAAAATTGGTAGTGCCGTCCAAAGGATCAATAATCCAATTGAATTCTGCACCCACTTTATCTGAAGTATTTTCTTCGGCAATAAAACCTGATTCAGGTATCAGTTCTGACAAGGCATCCACCAGCATTTTTTCAGAAGCTTTATCCACATAAGTAACAAAATCGTGTTTGCCTTTCACTTCAATACTGGCGGCTGTAATCTTTTTGCTTTCCTCATAAATAAAATCACCTACACTTTTGCAAATGGCTGTAACTGCATTACATATCTCTTTATAATCCATAAAACTAATTTTTACAAATGTAAGCAAGAAAACAGTGATATCAAATGAAAGATTAAGATTTATTAATGATTTGGAGATTTGGCGATGGGGCGAAAGAGCGATGGGGCGATTAAGCGATATAGTGATTTGGCGATATAGTGATTTGGCGATTAAAACAATATTTTCAAAACAAATCTTTTTAGGTTGCCTTTTAATATAGTCTCTACTTCATTCTCTCAACCTAACAACCTAACAGCCTAACAGTCTAACAGCCTAATAGTCTAACTACCTAACAGTCTAATAGTCTAACAGCCTAATAACCTAACTACCTAACAGCCTATAGCTATAAACAAAAAAACCCCATCTTTCGATGAGGTTTTGAGTAAGTTTTTGGCGGCGACCTACTCTCCCACAATAAATGCAGTACCATTGGCGCTAGTGGGCTTAACTTCTCTGTTCGGA
>CAIUKU010000024.1 GCA_903899825.1 uncultured Bacteroidales bacterium
AATAGCTGCATATTCATTCTTCCCTAAAAAGCCATCCATTAAAATGGATATACAAGAAACTAATCCTAAGCTTATTGAGCAATTCGAAAAACAATTGCTATTAGTTGCTTAACCCGAACTCAGGTTAGTATTAAAATCAATGCTAAAATGTGTAATTCGTTATAATTGTGCAGAAATTAAATAATAATAAACTGAATTAAAAATGAGATTTTAAAGATTTGGAGGGAATTATAATAAGTATAGATTATGACTATCCATTTCATTATTATAATTTTACATACTTTCCATTAAATAGAATGATAAAACAGATTAAAAAGAAAGAGATGTATTTTATTGATTTTCAGGTACTAATTTATAGCATATTTTTTTTCATTTGCCAGCATTTCTTCTACTACCATAGAAACTTTCTCAAAATCATCAACTTTTGAGAAGTAATAATCGGCTCCGGCCTGGATTGCAAGTTTTTGATAATAATCAGCTGAACAAAATGTTAGAATCATAAATTTGAGTATCTTATTCTCATTTCTAATTTCATTCAATACTTGAATTCCATTTAATCCAGGCATTTTTAAATCAACAATTGCCAGGTCAGGCGACAATGTTCGCAAGGCATTCAGTGTATCAATACCATTTGTATAACTTCCCGTTATTTCCACATGATTGATTTTCTTAAGCATTTCCTGCATACGTTCCAGTATCAGGCCTGAATCATCTGCTAATAATATTCTCATTGAATCTAAATAATTAACTAGTTAATATCCATTATACCTAAAATGTTAATATTTCTGATATCGTTCAAGACTTTCTGTCCGTTTATAGCAGGTGTTTTAATTTCAAGAATTGCCATATTATGCTTCAGAATTCCGGATTGTTTTTCTGACAATGAGCCATTCGTAAATGAACCTAATATCTCAATGTTACTGTATTTTTTTACAAGCTTTTGTAAGCGTTCAAGAATTAAACCTGAATCATCTGATAATAATACTTTCATAATTTCACTTTTTAAATCAAAAGCAAAGATATTATAAGAAGTAATTTTTACTTGTAGGATAAAGGGATAAGTATTGTAGGATTTAGATTAAATTTATGTAGGAAAACACTTACATGAATCACTAAATAGTGCATTTGGTAATCAATTGAAAATTGCTAAAACTAGAAATTTACATGAAATATCTTTGATTAAATCAGGCTATTTTCAATACAATACCTTGTAAGTTCAGTATTTTTGCTTAATTCCATTTTTTCCATGATGCGGCTTCTGTATGTACTCACCGTTTTGTTGGATATAAATAGTTCATTAGCTATTTCCAGGAGGGGCTTTCCATTTGCAATTTTAATCATTATTTCAAATTCGCGTGAAGAAAGCAAGTCATGCTTTTGTTTTTGAGCATCTTTGTTCATCAATAATGCAAAATTTTCAGCAAGCGATTGTGATATATACTTTCCTCCCTCCGACACTTTTCTAATTGCCAGAAGGAGCTCTTCAGAGGCAGTATCTTTTGTAAGATAAGCAGACGCCCCAAGTTTAAGTGCACGTATTGCATATTGTTCCTGTGGATGCATACTCAACATCATCACATTTGTGGATGGCCATAATGATTTTATTGATTGCAGCACTTCCAGTCCACTTCTACCTGGGAGAGAAATGTCGAGCAAAACAATTTCAAAAACATCTTTCTTTAAAAGCGCAAGTGCTTCATTTCCGTCACCGGCTTCCATAATTGTGTTCATACCTTCAAGCTGATGAAGTATTTGCCTGAGACCGTCACGAACTATTTTATGATCATCACAAATAAGAATATTCATTCGTTTATATTTTTTAATTGCTTAAATAATTATTTTAAAAAATTCTAATTTATTGCTTTTATCTTAAATTTCGTCTTTGTCTACCTTTGCGATAGGCAGGGAATGTCCATGATTTTTTCATTCCGTTTGGTTTTCTTTAGAACGTGTAAGTTTTATAAATCATTGATTTTCATAAGGTAAATAAAGTTCAATAAGCGTTCCTCCTTCTTTTACAGGATAAATCTCAAAACTACCACCAACTGAAGCAGCCCTCTCTTTCATACTTATGATTCCAAAAGATTTTTTTGATTTTATTTCATTTTCAACAATACCAATCCCATTATCAAGCACTTTTAGTATAATCTGATCTGAACTTTCATATAGTTCAATATCAATTCTGCTTGCTTTTGAATGCCTGGAAATATTAGTTAAGGCTTCCTGCATCACCCTGAATATAATAAGAGAAATTTGGGGAGATAATGAAAGTTTAACTTCAAGATTCAGAAATATTTCAAGTTTGTTTCTTTGGGCAAATTCACTGGTGTACCATTCTATAGCTGCCACTATTCCCAAATCATCAATTATTTCCGGTCGTAACTGAGCAGTTAAACGTTGAACTGTTTTAATGGTTTCACTAACAAGAGCAGAAACTTTATTAATTTTTACTATTACATCGCTATCGGAGACATTTTGCCTGATGATACCCAAATCTATTTTAACAGCTGTAAGTGCCTGACCTAAATCATCATGTAATTCACGTGAAATAGCAACTCTTTCATTTTCCCTTACTTTTTCAATATACTGAGCCAATTGGTGCAATTGCTCTAAAGAACTCTTTAATTCGTCTTCTGCTAACTTGCGCTTTGTAATATCCTGAACAATCGGTAAAAAATACAAAGCTTTGTTGTTGGCATCATGAACAAGGCAAATGCTAATCTCGCCCCATACAATGCTGCCGTCTTTATGAAGATAGCGTTTCTGCGTTGAAAAAGTTTCAATTTTCTTATTTAATAAATCCTCCAGCTCTTTCATTCCGATTGATAAATCCTCAGGGTAAGTAATATCCGATATTTTTTTCCCGATCAGTTCTTGCTCTGAATAACCCAGAAAACTACAAAAAGCAGCATTACATTTAATAAAACATTTATCCAAACCTACCATTATCGAGCCAACAGGTGATTGATCAAAAGTACTCCTGAAATTTGCTTCACTTTTTATTATAGAAGCATTTACCCGTAACAATTCATCAGCAGCATCCTTCAATGTTGCAGCATTACTGATAATTATCTGCTTCTGTGCATATAAATCAAGAAATACATTAATTTTACTGAGGAGAATATGACTTTCAACCGGTTTAAAAATATAGTCAACGGCTCCTGAAACGTAACCTTTGAATACATCTGATTCATTCATATAATTGGCTGTCAGAAAAATTATCGGAACTTTATTATCTGACCTCACTTCATTTAATTTCAATGCAAGTTCATCACCGTTCATTCCGGGCATTTGAACATCAATAATAGCCAGTGCTAATTCAATTCCCTTTGTTTTTTCCAATGCTTCATAACCGGATAAAGCCTTAATCAGCTTTACATTAGTTTTTTTAATGATTGATTCAAGAAAAATCAGATTTTCTAATTTATCATCAACAATGAGTAAGTTTGGCAGATTCATCATAGATAAAATATTAAGCATTAATACACAAATATGTATGATAAATGAATAAATTCCTAAAATTGAATTTTAAAACTTCAATACTGTTATCCATTCTCATCAGTTTATAATTCATTAACTTTACTCCAGTTTAATCATAGGAATGTCCATGATATGCTCATTTAGGTTGGTCTCGCTTTAAACTAAAGGGACATTTCAATTGAATCAATACAGTAAATTCACAAATTAATTGTACAAATATAATTATTAATTTCAATAAAAGCAAATAATTTGCATACAGTTTAAAATTCAGTTTGTTAAAAAATTACAGTTTAGGTGCAAATAACAAAAGAAATTATAGATATTTTTAATACATTACGATTTTATTTTTTTAGAGAAAATTTATTGATTATAAAGCAAAAAGGCTGACAAATGCCAGCCTTTTCAAATTTTTTAGCTAATATCAGGCTTTCGCTAATACAGGAAATCTGTTTTGAGCATAATAGAATGCGCCAAAGAATACAGTATTGTATGCCAGGGTTCCGAATAGTTCATTCCTGAAAAAAGGAAGTGCTGCTTCGTAACATAATCCTAAACCTGCAATTGTGTGAGGGTAGGCAAACCTAACACTCATCCAGACAGCAAAATTAGTTAAGATAAAAAATATTATGGATGAAGCAACAGAAGCTGCAACTGTTGAAAGGACTGATGTTTTTTTGCTAAGCAACATTCCTATTCCAACTGTAATAATAAAACTAATGTAAACTGCATACATTTCAGGATAGAAGCCCAAAAACAAATCACTTATAAATAATGCTGCCAAAGGCAGTAATAATGCAAGATATTTTCGATTAATATAAGTACCACCGAACAATGCAATGGCGGCTACGGGTGTAATATTAGGTAAATGAGGCAGTAAACGCGAAAAAGCAGCTACAAATACAACTGAAATAACAAAAATTAGTCTGGGTGTCAATATTTTCTTCATAATGTTTTACTTATTATTTAAGAGAACAAAATTATAAAATCATTTTAAATAAAGGGTATTTTTTTTAAAAAATCATTGAATGAATTGATAAAAAGCATAATCCGTAATAAATTCATAAAATCATTCTGCTAAAATCAACATTATTTCAAGAAATATACTCACTTTCTATTTTACTAATCCTATCAAGCTTAAAATTATTGTTGAATTTTCAGGATCGTTGGTAACAACTGTAATTGTTTTTTGTTGATCACCTGATTTTCCTGCTGTGTAAAATTCACTTCTTATCTTACTTCTTTCACCGGGTTTAATTATTTTATTTTCAATAGTTGTATGTAAACATCCACATGAAGATGTGAGTTTACGTATCACAAGATCTGTTTTCCCGGTGTTGGTAAAAAAGAAATCGTGAAGGAGATGCTCTCCTTCTTTGATATCGCCAAACTCATAATTAATGCTATCAAAAATAATTCTGGGTGCATCAGCTAATTGTAGTGAGGTCAATTGCGAATAATCTTCTTTTATTTCTGCTGAAACAAATATATTTTTTTCAGCCAGGGTATCATCATTGGTTTTCATAATTATCTTATCAAAATTTAAGCCCCAGTCGTTTCTTTTACTTGCATCATAGCTTATCAATACATAGGATTTTTTATCAGGTTTTAATTTGAACTGGTACTTTGACAACGACAACCAATTATACTGATTGATAAATTCAATTTTAATTTTTTTATTTCCGGCATTATAAAACCATAATGTATCTGTTTTGATTTCTGTATTCTTGATACTGTTAAACGCAAGATGATTAGATTTAAAATAAATATTCCCTATTGCTTGTGAATATTCATCTTCAGTTGGTTTGCCTTTTTGAATTATTTTCCCCTTTAAGTACAAGCTAAGAACTTTATTTGCGGTATCATTGGTATAAACTAAAATAGATTTTTGAAAGCTTCCGTAAATGTCCTTTGTATGAAATACTGCTTCAATACTTCCTTTTTTACCTGGCAATACAGGGGTTTTAGTATAGTTTGCCGAAGTACATCCACAACTAGGGTAAACTGTTTGTATAAGTAAAGGCTTGTTTCCTGTATTTTTGAACGAAAAAATGGCTTTTACTTCAGTTATTTCCTGTTTAATAACACCATAATCATGTACCGTTTTCGTAAAGGAAATGGTTGGTTTATCCTGTGCCTGAATGTATATGGTTAAAAAAGCAAAAATTATTGTCAATATGATTTTCTTCATGCGGATCTTTTTTTGATAATGACAGTAAAATTATAATAAAAGTTTGTTTCCCAAAGATTATAATATGCAAAAATCATAAACCTATCTTCGTTCTTGTATTAAATTTGGGAGAGAATAGGCTTTAAATTGTTATTAAAAAATTACAAATTACAGATATAAAAGTATTTACCTGGCAATTTGGTTGTGCATTAATAAA
>CAIUKU010000025.1 GCA_903899825.1 uncultured Bacteroidales bacterium
ATTTTTTTTATTTCTTTTGTTTTTTGATAACTTTGCCGCTTTATAAATTACATTTTCATTCAATAATTAGGCAAATACCATATATATCATGATTACAAAAGAATTAATTAATCCTAATAGCATCGTAGTAATAGGTGCTTCCAACGATATAGAAAAACCAGGCGGCAAAATATTAAAAAACATTATAGATGGTCAATTTACAGGCAAATTATATGTAAGTAACCCAAAAGAAGATGAAGTACAGGGCATAAAAAGTTATAGAAATACAGCAGATTTACCTCATGTTGATTTAGCCATAATTGCCATTGCAGCTAAATATATTCCAGATACCGTAGCATTACTGACTCAACAAAAAGAAACCAAAGCTTTCATCATTCTTTCTGCAGGCTTTAGCGAAGAAAGTCATGAAGGAAAACTACTGGAAGATAAAGTAGTTGAACTGATCAACAAGGTGAATGGCTCATTGATTGGCCCCAACTGTGTGGGTATATTAACACCTGCACATCACAGTATATTTACCTTACCTATTCCTAAACTGGATGCAATGGGATGTGATTTCATTTCAGGTTCGGGTGCTACTGCATGTTTTATCATGGAAGCAGGGATTCCCAAAGGGCTAACTTTTGCCAATGTATTTTCGGTCGGCAACTCCGCACAAATGGGTGTAGAAGAGATATTGCAATACATGGACGAAACTTTCGACCCTGCAACCAGCTCTAAAATAAAATTATTATACATCGAAAATATTTCAAAACCTGAAATGTTGATGAAGCATGCAGCTTCTTTGATTAAAAAAGGTTGCAAAATCGCAGCTGTAAAGGCAGGTTCCTCAGAAGCAGGGAGCAGGGCAGCTTCTTCACATACTGGTGCATTGGCAAGTTCTGATGTTTCAGTGGATGCTTTGTTCCGAAAAGCTGGTATTGTCCGTTGTTATGGTAGAGAAGATTTAATCAGCGTGGCTTCAGTATTTACCTATCCTGAATTAAAAGGAAAAAACATTGCCATTATCACCCATGCAGGAGGTCCGGCAGTGATGCTAACCGATGCTTTATCAAAAGGTGGAATGAATATACCTCATATCGAAAATGCAAAAGCTGAGGAGTTGTTAACTAAACTTTTTCCGGGTTCTTCTGTTGCCAATCCTGTTGATTTTCTGGCAACAGGAACTGCTGAGCAGTTAGGCACTATTATTGATTATGTCGACAATGAATTCGACGAAATTGATGGCATGGTTGTTATTTTTGGCACACCTGGATTGTTCAAATTATTCGATGTGTATAAAGTGCTGGACGAAAAGATGAAGAAAGCCAAAAAGCCGATTTATCCTGTATTGCCCTCTATTCTGACAGCTAAAGAAGAAGTGGAAGATTTTATTTCAAAAGGCAGGGTAAATTTCCCGGATGAAGTCACTTTGGGGACTGCTTTATCAAAAGTATATCATACCAATAAACCTTTGTTGATGAAAGCCTGTACTTCCCATGTGGATGAAGGATTAATACGTGCTATTATCGATACCAGCGAAAATGGCTACCTTTCTCCTGAAGCAGTTCAGGGTTTGCTGGATGCTGCAGGCGTTCCCCGTGCAGGTGAAGCAGTGGTTACAGATAAACTGAAAGCTGTTGCAGCTGCTACAAAACTTGGGTTCCCTGTAGTGATGAAAGTAGTGGGTCCTGTTCATAAATCGGATGTTGGAGGTGTTGTATTGAATGTAAGAGACATAACATCCGTTGAAAAAGAATTTGAAAGAATGATTCAGATCAAAGATACTACAGCTATTTTGATTCAACCAATGCTCTCAGGTACAGAATTGTTTGTCGGTGCAAATTTTGAAGACAAATTCGGACATCTGGTCATGTGCGGTATGGGTGGTATTTTTATCGAAGTATTGAAAGATGTGAGCGCAGGCCTTGTTCCTATTGGTAAAGTAGAAGCTACACAAATGGTTCGTAACCTCAAGAGTTATAAAATTATCCAGGGTGTAAGAGGTCAGGATGGTATCAATGAAGAAATGTTTATTGAAGTTATTTTGGCAGTTTCTACATTATTGTCGGTGGCTCCTGAAATAAAGGAAATGGACATCAATCCATTGTTAGGCAAAAAAGATAAAGTGGTGGCTGTGGATGCCAGAATCAGGATAGAGAAGTAAAATAAGGATAAAGGTTAAAGTAAAAAGTAAAAAGTAGAAAGTAGAAAGTTTTAAGTAAAAACAAACTTAACAATTAAATGCTTAAAACTTAACACTTAATAACTTAACACTTAAAACTAAAAAAATTCTGTCAAGCAGAATTTACTAAATACAAAAATTTTTTTATTAATAATTATAAATCAAAAGTCCCACTAGGGTTTAAGGAGGAATATTTATGAAAAATCCATTTGGAAGCCGATCCAAAGTTGTTGCATTATCACTATTGATATTGGCAATGATCATTATTATGTACAATGCTCCATCCGATATTAAATACTGGATAGCAGTTACTATTACATTTGTTTCATTGATATTGATTAATTACGAGTATTTTGCTTTATATAAAAAAAACGCTGAAAAAAAATAATGCTTGAGCCTGTATTGAGCGTTTCAAATTAAAAATACAATTAAATAACCAATAACTTAATAATGAAGAAAAACGATTTTCTTTTTATTGGAATAGCTGTAATTATTTTATTGCCTTTTATTCCATTTCCATTCCTTAGTTGTGTTCAAAAAGGGTTTATTTACAATCCTCAATATTGGCTTATTACCAGTTTTCTGAAATTTGGATTGCTGGCAACTATGGGTGAAGTAATCGGATTAAGAATTAAAACCGGTAAATTCAATGCCCCTGGTTTTGGCATTTTGCCAAGAGCCATTGTATGGGGCTTTTTAGGTATAACCATCAAATTGGCTTTTGATATTTTTGCCATCGGAATTCCGGGATTTCTTGAAAAATCATGTAGTATTACAGGTGTAGCTGATGCCATGAAAACAAAAGATATATTTGATGCCATTGCCAATGGAATGGGAACTACCCGTTTTCTGACAGCATTAAGTATAAGTACAGCCATGAATCTGATTTATGCACCTGTTATGATGACTTTTCATAAGATAACAGATACCCATATCGTTGACAATGGCGGAACTTTGAGTGGATTATTCAGGAGTATTAAAATGGGTGATATTTTAGGACGCATCAACTGGAATGTTCAATGGAACTTTGTTTTTAAGAAAACTATCCCATTTTTCTGGATACCAGCACATACCATCACTTTTATGCTTGCAGCAGAATACAGAGTTGCATTTGCAGCCATATTGGGTATTGCATTGGGTGTTATACTTTCTTTAGCTGCTATTAAAGGAAAATCAAAATAAAATACTAAGCAAAGCGTTGCACATTTCTTTATAAATAAATGTATTTTAGTAATATAAAAATACCAACTACTTTTTATAAAGTGGAAATATCTGCAATTGTAGATATTTTTTGTTAGCATTCATGTTATGAAGAAGCATTTATTTATTTTTATTTTAATTTTGATAACTAATCTTTCATTTGGACAGAAAAGTTTTAACAATAAACTATCTGATTCAACTTTGGTTTTGACAAAGCAGAAAGTTGTTTA
>CAIUKU010000026.1 GCA_903899825.1 uncultured Bacteroidales bacterium
AAAAATAATATTGAACATTTCAATATATACTTAAATTAAATTTTATCCACAAAAACGGATGCAAAGATAAAAAAATATTTAGTTGTAGCTAGTATAATTTCGATATTAGTGGTTAAAGAAGAAAATTGGAAGTATTAATAAAAATAATACTATTAGCTAAGAAAAGATCTCAAAAATAACTTTTCCAATTCAAATATCAGTTAAAAATGAATTTAGCTCAAAGTATAATTACTATTTCGTCACTATGGGACTTAATGCTGACTTGTAATTCGATTTTTAACAATATACTGCCATAACGGATCAGTCTCAGCGGGACGAATGTTGGTAGAATATTAAGTAACCCTATAGGCCTAAATTTGGTAGATAAGAAATATTTGTTAAAGATTAAATTTTTATTTGAGTTTTTTTTACAAAATCGATTATTTTTAATATGAGATTTTAACTCAGTTTTGAGAAATTTATTTTAGATATTTCCCTGATAATATAATTATTATCTTGATTTTTTACCCCAAATATGCAGTTTATCAATTGCACCTTTTTTAAGAGAAGCTTTTAAAAGTTCATTAAATTCCGGAGAAATTTTTAAAAAGTAAATTAATCCTCCAAATATAACAATTGCTAAGCATACTCTAAAAATACCATCTATAAAAGGGTTTGTAATATTAAACAAAAAATAGTTAATTCCTAAAGTTAGTAAAAAAATTACAACTATTTTAATCATATTAAATGAAAAGGGTTGCGATTTAAGTTTCCACCAAATAAAAAAAGTAATCATCGCATTGTAAGCAAAAATTGAAATGGCTGTGGCAATTGCACTTCCATTTATTCCATATAATGGTATCAGCCAAAGATTAGTTGCGATGGTAAGGCCTAATAATGAAAAGATAAAGAATAAAGAATAGTAATAGTACTTAGAAAACAACAAAATAGAAGAATTAAAACCCGTAGATATATCAAATAGTTTACTTATGCCGATAAAAAGAATTACATATTTCCCTTGAACATAAATACTACCATTGGGTATTATTTTAAAAATATCATCAACACCTACCCATAACACAATAAAGAGAAAACATCCAATAAGTAATTGATTCAAACAAACCCTTTTGTACATATCATTCACTTTATCCCAATCATTATCGTTGATAGCTTCCGAAACAATAGGATAAGTTATAGCAGCAATTGAACGAGAAGGCATTTCAATAATATTTGCCATAAAATAAGCTACACTGTAAATGGCAGTATATTTCAATCCTATAGCAGCAGAAACCATAAAGGTATCTATTTTCCCAACAATACTGGTACCAATGGAAGCAACAATAATAAAAAGCGAATAATTAATAATTTGACGTTTTAAATTGGGATTGATAAAAGTAAAATCAGGCTTTAAATAAATCGTGCTAATTTTAAATATATAGATTAAATTGAGTAACAAAGCAATACCATATATGAAAATAAAAAGTCCAATGAACATATTTAAGCTTAATTGTCCAACAAAAAACAAAATAAATAACGCAATAGTAAGTATTCTAACAATAACTTCTCTGATAATTTTTGGAACAACTATCCGTGATAAAATAGAAGCATAATTTTCAAATACAAGCATATAGGTCGAAAAAAATGCAAGAGGGAGTACCCAATAAAAATACTTAACAAAAAGAGCTGAGTTGGCTGAAAAATAATTAGAAAATTGTAATTGAAACAATACATATATTAAGCCAACAATAATAAATCCAAATAAAGGTATAAACAAAAGATAAAAAAGGAAACCATGATTTCGACCATCTGCTGTCTTAAATTTAGGAAAAAACTTTACAGCAGAACTTGTTATACCCAATTGTGCAAATAATGATATCACAAAAGCAGCATCAAATAAAACCCTGGTAAGACCAAATTGTTCGGGTGTTAGAAAATAGGTAACTACAAATGCAGTGGTAAGAAAGCCCATAAATGCTCCTGCGTAAGTGACAATAGAACCCTTAATGCTTTGCCTGATAATAATACCCATATTCATATTTAAAGTACGGGCAAAGATATAAAATATCTTTGTCTTTTTTGTTAAAAAAAAGCTGAGGCAATCTGAATACTATTTTGCTTCATCTTGTATTGATAATCAATTATATCAATAAAAACACAAAGAAAATTTCAAAAAAATTCAGTTGAATGCTTGCTGTATTAAAAAATAATTGTACTTTTGCATCGGAGAGTTGGCAGAGTGGTCGATTGCGGCGGTCTTGAAAACCGTTGAACTGCAAGGTTCCGGGGGTTCGAATCCCTCACTCTCCGCACAAAATAAATAAATAGGGCTGTAAATCAATGAGTTTACAGCCCTATTTATTTTTATAACACAATTTTACACACAAATTTTATATTTAACTAATCTATTCTTATTCTGATATTTTATTATAATTAATTGTTTAATTGCTTTTATATATTGC
>CAIUKU010000027.1 GCA_903899825.1 uncultured Bacteroidales bacterium
ATATCCATTGACCCAATGTTATTCATGTTGTTAACATTCAAAGGTACATCTACTGTATTTCCGGGGTTACCTGTTATTGCAGTTCCCAAATTCATAGATTGTCCAAATGAAAAAAAGTTGTTGAATAATAATACAAAAAGTACTATTATCAAGTTTGCGTTTTTTACTGTTTTCATATTTATTTTTTTAAATCCTTAATTTTTAATTATTATAAGAGATAGTCATCCCAAAACAATGGGATGATCTATTTCTTATAAATTTCTTTAGTGTTTCAAACAATTATTGAGCTGGTACAAATGAACCATTGGCATCACCTGAACAAATAGCTTTAAAGTTTTGAATTAGATTTTCACCTATAATAGTAAATGTAGGATTTTCAAATAGCCAGTTTTCAGCAGTCCATTGTGAAACAGTTTCTCCAAGAGAACCTCTTCTTCTTATAAATAATCCGTCACCTGAAGTAACACTACCTGATTTATTTACATCGCTTGCTGTAAATTTCAAACCTGTTAATGTAATTTGAGCTGCTGAGTGTTTTCTTACTTGTAAAGCGTCGCCTGAAGTAACACCACCCCATGCTTTGGTAGAAGATGCATTTAATGAATATGTACCTGTATCAGCAACGATTCTGAAATCACCGCTTGCATTTGTAAAAACTGAATCAATTTTAATAGTATTTCTAACTAAATAAATTTTTGTAAAAGTCATAGGTGTATTTGCAGTATTATCATAGCTTAATTTACCTGAAATAATACGTTTCCAATAGGATCCATTTAATAATGGGCTACCGGTTTGTGGCATAAAGTTAGGACTTGTAAGGTTAAAACCATCTGTAACCATTAATTCAGTATTGTTAACTAAAGTATCATTATGTTTTAATACAGTTTTATAATAATTTCTTTCAAAATCTGATGCAAAATAAGTAGTAGCACCCATACCAGCTAAAATACAATTTTCAATATTTAATAAGCCATTGGTTGCATTTGTTTGAGCTGCAGTAGCATCAATAAATAACCCGGTTGGATATCCTGCAAAGACAGAGTTATATACATTTAATTGAGTATTTCTGCGTAAGTGCATGGCTCTTTTAAAATTTGAATTAATAGTTGTAGATGAAGTAACTTTTGGCCCAAAGAAACTCATATTACTGAATATAGGATTTGTTACAGGTATATTTGTTGATCCACTTGCATCATTGTCTGATTCGAAACCATTAGAACCTGAAACATCAGCAATATTTGGATCCCTTAAAGAAACACCATATTGAATTTTTCCTCTGAAACCGAAATCGGTATCAAATTCATCATCCCAGCCCCTGAAAGCAATTAAATATTTGGCATTTACTGTTCCACCAAACCATTCATAAGAATCATCACCTGAATAAGAAACTTGTACGTGATCAATTTGTGTTGCACTTCCAACTCCACCCATGGTTAAACCATTGATTTCACTATTGGTAACAAATGCTATACCAGGGAATTCAATTCTTACATAACGGAATATACCAGAATTATCAGCATCATTTGTACCACCATAAGTAGATGTAAGACCACCTTCGATAGTAGCACTTCCACCTGGAACATTGATAACTGCATTTCCTAATATCACTACACCACCCCAATCACCATAATCACGACTACCTGCAGCCTGATTTGAAGTGAAAACTATCGGTTTTATTGCTGTACCGTTTGCAATAATAGTTGCTCCTTTTTCGATAACTAAAGCACCTTTGTTGGTTTTGTCACCACGGATAATTGTACCTGGCTCAATTGTTAATGTTGCTCCAGCTTTAACATAAACCCATCCGTTTAATAAATAAACATTTCCTGTAGAAGAAGGTAAGAAATTAGGAGCAGTTAAATTGAAAGGATTAACAACCTGTAAAGAAGTATTGTTAGATAAAATACTATTATGACGAGAAGGTGTATTAAAATAAGTATCTTCAAATGTTGATGCAAAGTTGGTAGTCATACCAGCCATAATACAATTCTCAATATTTAATAAACCATTAGTTGCATTTGCCTGAGTATTTGATGCATCAATAAACAAACCAGTTGGATAACCGGCAAAAACAGAGTTAAATACATTAAGCTGTGAATTTCTGCGAATATGCATTGCTCTTTTATAATTAGAATTAACTGTTGTAGAAGAAGTAACTTTTGGTCCGTAAAAACTCATATTACTAAAAATTGGCTTAGTTGCAGGTGTATTTGTTGAACCACTGCCATCATTATCAGATTCAAAACCATTAGAACCAGAAACATCACCTATATTAGGATCACGTAAAGAAACACCATATTGAATTTTTCCTCTGAAACCAAAATCTGTATCAAATTCATCATCCCAGCCTCTTAAAGCGATTAAGTATTTTGCATTAACAGTACCACCAAACCATTCAAAAGAATCATCTCCTGAGTAAGATACCTGAATATGATCAAGCTGAGTTGCACTTCCAACTCCACCCATGGTTAAACCATTGATTTCACTATTGGTAACAAAAGCGATTCCAGGGAATTCAATTCTTACATATCTGAAAATACCAGAATTATCTGCATCATTTGTACCACCATAAATAGAACCTACACCACCTTCGATGGTTGCACTTCCACCAGCAACATTAATCACTGCATTACCTAAAATAATAACACCGCCCCAATCGCCATAATCACGACTTCCTGCAGCTTGATTTGAAGTGAATACGATTGGATTTGAAGCCGTTCCGTTCGCATTAATAGTTGCACCTTTTTCAATAATTAATGCTCCTTTATTAACTTTATCGCCACGGATAATTGTGCCTGGTTCAATTGTTAAAGTTGCACCTGCTTTTACATAAACCCAACCGTTTAATAAATAAACATTACCTGCACTCCAGGTCGTATTGGTAGTAATATCACCTGCAGGAATTGTTATTGTTGTTGCAGGATAGACTGTAGTTTGCGGATTGAAATTTGCCCAGCCACTTGTCCAGTCGGTTGTGCCAAAAGCTCCAACAAAAGAAACCTGATCAAAAAAAGGATCTGATAATGCAGCATTTGTAAAAGATGCTCCATTTAATAATGGTGAACCTGAAGACCAGTTAGTATTTGTTGTAATATCACCTGCATTGATGGTTTGTGTTGCAGCAGGATATACTGTTGTTTGAGGATTAAAGTTTGTCCAACCTATTGTCCAGTCGGTCGTTCCAAAAGCACCTTTAAAGCTCACCTTGTCGAAGAATGGATCATTAATTCCCTGACTATGACCCGATAATATAGCTGTTAAAATAACAGCTAGTGATAATAAGATTTTTTTCATTTTTTTTAAAATTTATTAATTATTAATTTTTTTACGCACCAAAATTAGTTTCAAAACCTGTGATTCATGTTAACTTAATAATAAGTTTAGATAAACTAATCATTAAAGACAAACTCATTTATTATTATTAATCAGTGAATTAAAATTTCAATAAAAACATTGATCTATAATGCATTACAAATATATTTATTGATTACTCAAAAAAATATTAAAATAAAAAAGTGAATTGATAATTTATTTGTTACCAATTCACTTTTGAATATTAATTAATTGTTTATTGAAATATAAAATTTGTAATTTTAAAATTGAGAAATTAGAAAGAATAAGAAAATCCTATTGAGAAATACCTTCCGGGCTGATATGATTTGGTTATTTGTTCACGTTCGACAATGCCATCTCCAATACCGTCATTATTTATATCTTTATTATATTCAACTGTTTGTTTGAAGACTACTTTATCATCCAACAAATTTTTTACACCAAACTTTGCAACAAAATGCTTTCCTATTGATTTATTGATAGTTAAATCTAATAAATTAAAAGGCATTTCATAGATATGAGGACTATTTGGGTTTCCGACGTACATGATGCGTTTTCCGATAACATTGTACATCATACTTACCATTAATCCCAAACTATCATTCTGATAATAAATACCCGTATTTATGATAAAAGGAGATTGACCCTGCATAGGACGTTCTTTGTCTCTTACATAAGATGCTGTTGAAATAATTTTACTGAATATATAGGAAGCATTAAATGTGAGTGTAATATCTTTAAAAATTTTTAAAATATTATCTTTTTTACTAAATGAACTAAATGATTTTCTCATATCAATTTCAGCACCCATACTACTGGAGGATGCCGTATTCACAAAAACATAATCCCAACCACCGGATCCTGATGTAGGAAAAAGCGAGGCCTCAATTGGATTTTTAAAATATTTATAAAAAGCTCCGATTGTAATCGTTTCTCCTAAAGATGGATACCATTCATAACGCAAATCAAAATTATGAATATAGGCATTTTTTAATGAATCATTCCCATAGACGGAAGATTTCAATTCAAAATCATAATAGGAATAAGGTGAAATCTCTCTGAATTCAGGGCGGTTGATAGTCATTCCATAGGCAAAACGCAATAAGGATTTTTCTGTAAAAGTATAGCTTATGTTCATTGAAGGGAAAAAATCTATAGAGTCGTTTACAATTTCAACAGCTTTATTGGTTTTATTGCTAAATCCGGATAAAACCTGTTTGTTTTTTTCTAACCGTATTCCTGTGTAAACATTTAACAGTGCTGTAATTGGTAATTTTAATGCAATATATGCAGCCAATAAATCATTTTTTGCTTCATAAGAATCTGATAAGTTGGTTTTCTCATCAACTCTTAATCCTGTTGTATAGTTAATATTACTATCCTGATAAAGCGCATCCAGACTCTGGAATAAATCCAGGTTGAATGTGCTTGATTTAGCCATAGTAAACCCTATATTACGTGCTTTAAAAACTCTTTTTTTAGATTCTGCATACACACCTATTTTTATTTCAGGTTGAAAATCTTTAATGAATATTTTTTGTTCAAGGTTAACACCCCCTATCAATATATTCTCGTTCATATCTTTAAAAAGCCTGCCATTAAGGTCTGCATTTGCATCCTTTGAAATTGCCAAAGTAAATTTCCCATAATTCGGATCATTTACATCGCCACCTCCATCGTAAAAAGTGGCATAAGATCTTCTGCTGTCAGGTTGGTTTTTATTGGCATAAGCATAACCCAATGTCCAATCTATTTTGGAATTTTCATTGTTAAGTTTATGTTGACCTCCCAATTGTCCGGAATAAGTGGTCCGACTGGTGTAAGCTAATTCAGTAGCCTTAATCGGAACACCATCAGCACCAAAATAATATTCTTTACCGGAACGTAAAATCGTTTTAGTTTTACCGTTTTGATTAAATAAATTCCGTAATTCAATGATATTGTTTTTATTCAATAAAAAAGACCAGTTAAATAATCCTCCTATTTTTACAGAATTAACATATTCTTCGTCTTCAAAATCATAAGAATATTGTTTTTTATCTTTTATGGTATCATAAGAAATATAAGCTGTTTTATTTATTAGATTAAAATCATACGAATTACTATAAGATAATGAGGTAATATTTCCTATTTCAACTTTCCCGATTTTCATTTTCCTTGTGATACCAATTGATAAATTATTATCATTCGGTGCCCTAAGCTTATCGGCTGTCCATATTTTATTAAAACTTCTTCCTAATCTAGTAATCTCAGTTTTTTGCAGTTCTATTTCAGATGGATTACCTGTAAAATCGCCAAGTTTGTTTAATTCTTCAGTGGATGGAAATCCTGAAGGCAAACTTCTTGAGCCGTCATCGTAACCTAGCCAATCTGTCGTACTCCCTTTATACCTGTAGAAATCATTAAAACTAGTTCCTTGCTGCATTCCTGCTGTATAACTAATTGTAAGTGAATTTTTCTCAGGAATATTCTTTGTAAAAATCTGAATGGCAGCACCGGCAAAATCTGCAGGTAATTCAGGTGCTGATGTTTTAAAAATCATCATTCTGTCAATCATACTACTGGGAATCACATCAAATGAAAAGGCCCTGACATCTGATTCTGAACTTGGAGTTGAAGCATTGTTGAGCCAAACAGTATTGTATCGCTCAATGAGTCCTCTGACAACAACAAATCTTCCATCAACTATAGTAATGCCCGGAACCCTGCGAATAACCTCAGATGCATCTTTATCCTGTGATTTTGAAATCTGTTGACTTGATATACCACTGACTACAAGATTACTCTTTTTGATTGAACTAATTACTGATAATTCTGAATCTGTCTTTCTGCGTTCAGTAATGGTTACTCCTTGCAGTGAAGTTATTTTTTCTTCAATCTCGATTTTTAATACATTTGCTTTACCAGCTTCAACTTTAACATTTTTTAGTTCAAAATTGGCATAAGATATAAATGAAACTACAAGATGATAAATTCCCGGTTTTAAGTTTTCTATGCTGAAATTGCCATTGAGGTCAGTTGATTTACCAATAGTTGTACCCGCAATGACTACATTGGCTCCAATAATGGTTTCTTTTGTTTTTTTATCGATTACTGTACCCTGTATGGAACCTGTTTGTGAATATGTATTTATTCCGGTAAAGAGTATGAGTATTAAGATGTAGAATAATGATTTACTAAACTTCACTTGATTAATTTATTATTGATTAATAGGAATGCAAAATAACATATTTAAACATAT
>CAIUKU010000028.1 GCA_903899825.1 uncultured Bacteroidales bacterium
AAAAAGAAAATATAAAAATAAATTTCTTTATAACCGGTTTTTGAGTTCCGGGTAAGTTAACAGTTAATTAATCTATTTTTAAGCTTTTTTCTCTTTTTTTTATTATTCTATATTCAATTGGATTAAAAATAGTTTTGTAAATTTGTCCTAAATTCTAAACTAATTTCCAACATGCGAAAAATTATTTTATTCTTGTTTTTTATATTGTCTTTTAATTGTATAAATGCAAGTATCGTTCCATTAGAAACTGCTCAAAAACTTGCCTTGAATTTCTATTTACAAAAGATCAAGGCGATTAATCCACAATTAAACACAAAAGAAATCTTCATCAGAAATTCGTATATAATTGATAATTTGAATATTCCAGTTTATTATATTTTTAATATTTCTGATTTTGGCTATATTCTTATTTCAGCTGAAGATAATACAACTCCTGTATTGGCTTATTCTTTTGAAAGTAGTTTTAACCCTGCCAATATTCCCCCTCCTTTTAAAATGTGGATGGACGAATATAAGACCAGCATAATAAATAGCAGAAAAAACAATATGCAACCAGATGCAATGCTAAAAAAAACCTGGGATGATCTCATTCATAATAAATTCACAAAAGCAACGACAAAATCAGTAAGTCCTTTTGTTTTTTCAAAATGGGATCAGGATAATAATTATAATATCAAATGCCCTGCAGATGCAGCCGGGCCTGGAGGACATTGCGTTACAGGATGTGTAGCAACCTGCCTGGGTCAATTAATGTATTATTATCGTTTTCCCGATCACGGAACAGGAAATTATTCATACACTCATTCTGTTTATGGAAATCTGAGTGCTGATTACCAGAATACTTATTACAAATGGGATGCTATGTGCAATGCACCTACCAAACCCAACGTGGCTATCAGCGAATTGATTTCTCAGAGTGGTATAGGAGTTGATATGCAATACAGTGCGAATAGTTCAGGAATGTATAACCATTCTGCAGCCTATGTTTTGAAAACCTATTTCAAATATTCACCTTCAGTTCGCTATGTATTCCGCGACAGTACCAATCTAAGATGGGATAGCTTAATGGTAGCTCAATTAGATCAGAAAATGCCTTTGTATTATGCAGGATGGTCGGTTCCTAATGTAAATGGTCATGCTTTTGTATGTGATGGTTATCAGGATACAACCTATTTTCATTTTAACTTTGGATGGGGTGGTAATGCTGATGGCTATTTTTATATAAATGCTCTTTCACCAGGAGGTAGTAATTTTAACCTTGCCCAGGAATTAATAATTAACATTTACCCAGATACCTCATTATACGCTTATCCGACCTATTGTGGAGGACAAAAAACTTTAACTGCTATTGAAGGAAGCATAGAAGATGGAAGTGGACCTATTGCTGATTACCAGAGCAATACTAATTGTTCATGGTTAATAACTCCTAATGCAGATTCAGTATCTTCTCTGAGTTTCAATTTCAGTTTATTGAAAACAAAAAGCAATCATGGTATAGTAAAAATTTATAATGGAGTGAATGCATCAGCACCTTTATTGGGTAGTTACTCAGGTGATAGTATTCCTTCTTCAGTTTCCCTGAATAAAAATCAGGCTTTTGTTACATTTACATCAGATGCCGATACTATTAAGCCAGGATTTTTTATTAACTATAAAGCAATTACTCCTGATTATTGCAGTAACTACAAATATTTGAATGCCAATTCAGGAATTTTCAGTGATGGAAGTAATTCGAAAAAATACAATGCCAATACATATTGTAAATGGGTGATTTCGCCTAATACACCTTCAGGTAGCATAACATTGCATTTCAACAATTTTTCCACAGAACTCAATAAAGATAAATTAATAGTAAGAAGTAGTTTTCCTGATGCAATTTTGGCAAGTTTTTCAGGAAATACGATACCCTCTGATTTTACAATTTTTGCAGAAGAAGTTAATATTGAATGGATTACTGATTATGAAAATGAAGATCAGGGATGGGAAATTAGCTATACGTCTTCAGGTGTGGGAATTAATACTTTAAGCAGTATTGAAAATATGCAGATTTACCCAAATCCTGCAAAAGAAATGATTAATATTTACATGAATATTAAAGAAAAACAAAATATTCAATGTGAATTACTTACAATGGATGGCAAATTAGTTAATAGGGAGAACTGGATGTTTCTACAGGGAAAAACTAACAAAATAATTCATTTAAATGATATACAATCAGGTATTTATATTTTAAAGTTGATAAATAATTTAAATGAAGTCTCAAGGCATAAAATAATTGTAAGATAAATACGAACGAGTTATATAAAAAAAGCCGGTAGTTGAAGTACCGGCTTTTTCAGTTTTATGAATCATTATTTATTCAGTTATATCACCAAATTTAATTTCTTCTGCTGTGGCTTCTCTTACCATGAGTATATTTCCTTTAAAATGGAGTGTTTCTCCGGCTAATGGATGATTGAAATCAAGTTTTACATTTTCATCATCAATCTCTATTACAATTGCCTCAGCGTGAATATCATTTTCTTCATCTTCCATTGGAATGATAGCACCTTCATATACCATTTCCTCGTCAAATTCACCATCAATCATAAAATTTTCTTTGGGTAAATCAACTATTTTCTCATCATCATATTCACCATAAGCATCTTCAGGATTTAAAATAAATTCAAATGTATCACCGGCTTTTAGATTTTGTATTTTTTCTTCGAATTTTTCAAAAAGGTTTTCGTGTCCGATTAATACAATCTCGGGATCCATAACGTCAATTTCCTCGATAATATCACCTTCTGCATTGTCGAATCTTAAAACATAAGTTAAAGAAACGACTTTGTTTTTTTCAATAAACATAGTATAAATTTTAATTATTTGATTTTACGAAATTAAATATATTTTACCAATAAACAAAAAATTAAGAATAAAATCTCATTACTCGTTTATATTTTCCTCACTCTCTTCTGGTTGTTCACTTATTGTGCTGTCTTTTTTGTGAAAATAGGTATGACAACTGTAGTTTTTTGTAATTTTAATTTTAGGTTTTGGAAATTTCTTTTTATAATCAACAGCATACGTTGGATCTTTTAGTAATTTTTCCATGAATAATCCATAGATAGGCAATGCTGTTTTGCAACCTTCACCTAATTCGGAAGTTCTGAAATGAACACTTCTATTATCAGCACCAACCCAGGAAGCTGATATTAAAGCTGGTGTTACTCCCAAAAACCAACCATCAGAGTGATTGGAAGAAGTTCCTGTTTTCCCACCAAAATCAGTTTTGTTGTCGGAAAATAAATCGTATTCAAATAGTGCCTGAGTAGTTCCTCCAGGTTCATGTAATCCTCCCAGCAACATCTGTGTCATTAAAAAAGCTGTTTCTTCACTGATTACTCTTTCTTTTTTTGGAAGCATTTCGTACAATATTCGCCCTTTTCTGTCGGTTATTTTAGTAACCAAAATGGGTTCAATTTTATAGCCTTCATTAATTAAAGGGCAATAAGCATTGATTAATTCAAACAATGATACATCACTTGAACCAAGGCATACTGAGG
Source organism: uncultured Bacteroidales bacterium (assembly GCA_903899825.1). Classification (GTDB taxonomy): domain Bacteria; phylum Bacteroidota; class Bacteroidia; order Bacteroidales; family JACABE01; genus JACABE01. The sequence goes on from CAIUKU010000028.1 coordinate 3,546, forward strand.
GAACATCAGCTAATTCGGTTTTTATCCCAAGTTTATGAGCATAAGCTATCACTTTTTGCCATCCCATTTTTTGAGTAAGTTGAACAGCTATAGAATTAATTGATTTTGCAAATGCATATTTTAAAGTAACACTGCTACCTGTGAATTTCCAGTCAGCATTGTTGGGAGACCATGATTTAGCCTTCCCTTTTTCAGTATAATTATAAGTAACCGGAACATCCATAAGCTTATCACAAGGAGCATAACCACTTTCTAAAGCAGCAGTATAAACAAATGCTTTAAATGTTGAACCGGGCTGACGTTTTGATTTTATCACATGATCAAATTTAAAGCTATTAAAATCAATATCTCCAATATAGGTTTTAACGTATCCATTGAAAGGATCCATAGTAACAAAACCTGCATGTAACAATGTGTTATAATACTTAATAGAATCAATGGTACTCAGAAGTGTATCTCTATCTCCTTTATAGGTAAATACCCGCATGGATCTGGCCTTGTTCAGATAATAGTCTACGGAATCTTTTTGATCGGGAAATAATTTAATCAGATTTTTATAATGATTTGTCTTCACAACAATTTTACCGATAAAGTCAGGAATTTCATCTCCGTTTTCTTTTCTCCAGGGATTTTCACCTTCCCAATGCTGAAAAAATCTTTTTTGTAAACGTTTCATGTGTTCTGACATTGCTTCTTCAGCATATCGCTGCATTCCCAAATCCAAAGTAGTATAAATTTTTAAACCATCTTCATATAAATTCAACTCCTTTTCTTTTAGCCATCTTTTCAGATAACTACTTACGGCTTCTCTGAAATAAGGTGCTTTGCCATCGTAGTTATTCTCTACACTATAATTAAGTAAAATTGGAATTTTGCATAAAGAATCTAATTCTTGTTGAGTAATCATTTTATATTTAAACAATTGACCTAATACAATATTTCGTCTTTCCAATGCTCTGTCTGCATGAGAGATAGGACTATAATAAGTTGGTGCTTTTAACATACCAACAAGCAAAGCGGATTGTTCAATATTTAAAAATGAAGGTTTAATATTGAAAAAAGTTCTGGCAGCTGTTTTAATTCCATAAGCATTACTGCCAAAATCTACAGTATTAAAATACATTGTCAATATTTCATCCTTATTATAAAACAATTCAATTTTTAAAGAAGTAATCCATTCTTTTGCTTTATAAATCAATGTTTTTATTCCTGGTATATGTCCAAGCAAGCCTCTGGAGTAATTATTCCGGGTTTTAAAAAGATTTTTAACCAATTGTTGTGTAATGGTACTTCCACCTCTTTTCTCTCCTTTTGCCATGTACCAAAGTATAGAGAAGGTGGCTCTTAAATCAATACCATGATGATCATAAAAGCGAACATCTTCTGTATTAATCAAGGTTTTAATCATTACTTCTGAAACTTCATTCAGCTTAACCGGAGTACGGTTTTCATCGAAATATTTTCCTATCATTTTTCCATCAGCAGCATAAAGTTCTGAAGCTGTTTTCTGCTTTGGATTATTAATCTGACTTAGTTTGGGTGATTTGCCAAACATCCATAAAAAATTCATGTCCAGCAAAAATAATAAAATGAAAAAAATGAATAAAACATGAAAAAGACGAAGCAACATCTTTTTATAAAGAGCCCATTTTTGAGGCACATAAAAGACAAATTTTGTAAAAGCAAGTAATTTTAGCAAAATTAATTTTATAAATTTCAATATTTTAGCGAAATAATCTTTCATTTTGTAAGCCTATTTTCTAATTTGATTTAAAGCAGATAACCGTTGTAATAATGTTGGATGTGAGTAATGAAAAAAGACATAAGCAGGATGTGGTTTTAAATTACTCAAATTATTGACAGATAATTTTTTTAATGCATTTTTTAAAGCTTCGGGTTGATAATTTTCCCCGGCAAACCTATCAGCTTGGTATTCATGTTTACGGGAAAGAATATTTAAAGCTAAACCTAATATCAAAGATAGCGGACTGTATAACATACCAAAGACAATGATTCCAATATGAAAGCTTTGTTGAGCACCTAATGCCTTTGATAAATCAGGATTGCTTATAAACCAGGAAAGAACAAACAGCATCAATCCAGTTTCTAATAAGGAAATAAAGAGACCTTGCAAGGTGTGCTTCTTCTTATAATGACCAATTTCATGTGCCAGAATCGCAACAAGTTCTTCAGTAGTATGATCTTTTATCAATGTATCATATAAAACAATACGCTTTTTAGATCCCAAACCTGTAAAGTAAGCATTGGCTTTGTTTGATCTTTTAGAGCCATCTATTACAAAAATATTTTTAAGTTTAAAACCTGTTTTTGAAGCAAAACTTTGGATTGCATCACGCAATTCACCATTTTCAAGAGGTGTTTGTTTGTTGAACAAGGGAACAATTAAATTAGAATAAAACATCGTAAAAAAGATGGTAACACAGCTAAAAACCAGCCATGCTATCCACCAGAAATTTTTTCCGGTTACATTGTAAATCAATACAAAAAGTGCTAATAATCCGCCTCCTAATACAACTGCCAGTAACAATCCCTTTAATTTGTCAAGAATAAATGTTTTAACAGTAGTTGTGTTAAATCCGAACTTTTGTTCAATTACAAAGGTATCGTAAATACTAAAAGGCATTGATAATAAATCTGCAACAAAACCAATTATACCAAAAAAGAAAAGTGCCATCAATATAGGATGAACAGTGTATTGCCTTACAAATTCATCAACCAATGCAAAACCACCAAAAATAATCATAAAAAGCATGGCAATAAAAGATAGGGTAGAAGTAATCAATGAAAACTTCTGATTGGCTTTATGATAATCTTGTGATTTTTTATACTTTTCTGCATCATAAATGTTTTCAAGCTCTTTGGGTAAATCATTACTCCAATAAGTAGTGTTGAGATAATCAAGCAATCGCTCAAGTATGTAGTCAAATACTAATATTGAAATAATAATGATATAAATTGTTTGTGACATTGTTGTTTATTTGGTTATTGGTTATTGGTTATTGGTTATTAGTTATTAGTTATTAGTTATTGGTTATTGGGATAAGTATACTTATTGCTTTTTACTTCTTTATTTTTTATAAATATCCCATCATTCGATAAACGAGATATCCTATCCATTCGTGTATCAAAACACTCCAATGTTCAAAGCTATTCAAATGAGGAAGAAAAAGATGATCAAAGTTAAAGATTCTTAACCTTGTTGTTTTTGATGTTGAATATGGAACTACATCAATACCAGCTTTTGTAAATACAGAAAATGACCTTCGCATGTGCATGGCCGAAGTAATTAACAGATATTTTCCAGGTTTTGGATAGCATTTATTAAGTAATCTTTTTGTAAAAACTGCATTTTGATAAGTATTATCAGAAGATGAATCGATTAAAATGTCATTTTCAGGAATACCGATCTTAAGTGCAAAATTTCTCATAAATGCAGCCTCCATTTGATCTCTCATAACTAATTGCCCTGAACCGCCTGTTAACAATATCTTTTTAATTTTTCCTTGTCTGTATAAATCTATCGCTTGCAACAACCTATCAGCCTGTTCCCTGAATACCAGTCTATCAAAGTAATAATCATAACTTAATATATCTCCGGTTAAAACAATTCCGACATCGAATTGAAACTTAGTTGATGAATTCTTTATTAAATCAACTTCCCATCTATTTACGAATTCATCGCAAATAAAACGATTTGAGAAAAAATAAAAAGCAATAATTGAAATAAGGAGTAAATTTCTACTTAATTTTGTTTTCCTGACAAAATAAGCAATAACCATCAAAGTAAAAATCCAAAATAATGGATTTAGCAAATAGGATAAAACTTTTGAAACAACAAAAAACATACTAATAGCCTCCGTTTCGTTTGCGCAAAAACCATTCTGCGGTGAGCAATGTAATAATGATGAAGAAAATCCATGATAAATTCACCAAGTCGTTGAAGCGTTTTTGAGTATATTGCACTGTTTTGATATCATCTCTTTTTTGCAAAAGATCTGCAATTTTTTCAGTTTGAGAAGGATATATCATTTCTCCTCCATTATTTTTAGCTAAATTGTAAAGCAATTGATGATTGGCCACTGTATTTGTATATTCAGCATCCATAGCCATTACAGTAAATTCTCCGTTTTTTGTAAGCGTTTTGTTTTTCAGTTTAACAACTGCCTGATATTTATAGTCTCCCTGAGGAAATATGCCTGCATTCAAATGATAGGCATTGGATGTTTTACTAAACTCGTAAGGAAATTTATTACCAGCACTATTGATAATTAATAAGTTCACATCAGCCTGATTTACTAGTTCATAACTATCGTTATACAATTCAGCATCAAATTCAATATTTTCATTTTCGTTGAATGAATGATTGTTCATTACCCTGAATAAGCCTTTTTCAATTTTTACAGTAAGGTATTGAATAATTTTTGAAATTATTTCATCAAATGCTTCAGTATTATTCTTTTGAGCATAGTTGGCAAGTTTCCATTTCCACAAACCCTCACCAGTAATAACACCATTTTTATTTCCGACTGATTGATTAAAAAGTATCAAAGGCTGATTACTGACAACATTTCCTATCTTCTGCATTAAAAATGGCTCAACGGATGGAGCCAATTTATAATTACCATAAATAGTGCTCAATGGAGGGAAATTATTCAGCATTTTTCGACTTTCATCGCTGAGGGTAAAATAGGAGAACTCAGTTAAGAAAAATGGGAGTGCTTCGTTAAAATTTTGATTCTTTGCCAATATGTTAAGGCCGCTGTTATATGCATTAAACTGGGTTATATTGCTTTGGGTTCCTAAGATGTATAGTATTGGAATATTTGATTTTTGAATATCGGAAAGAATTTTTGTAATTGCAAAATTTGCAGAAGGTAACTGATGTAAAATGATAAGATTTAAATCTGATATCGGCTTATTAAAATCATTGATTAAAGCAAACTGAACATCATAGTTGCGATTGCTTTCCAATGTTTGTTTAATGGCTGAAATATCTGGATGAGGAGCAGCAGCCAGTATCAGTACTTTTTGACGTGTATCAAGCACTTCAACAAAAAAATCTTTTCTGTTATTTGTTAACGTAATTTCGTTATTTACAGAAGAAATAGTAACTGTATACCTTTGTAATCCAGCTTCTTTTGCTAAAGTTGTAAAATTAATGGTTTCAATATATTGATCACTGTTAAATTGAATGGTTTTATTAAAAATTTCCTTATTAGCATGGGTAATTTTTAATTTTGCGGATAAACCCTTAGCTTTATTGGCATTTACAATAATTTCAACAGGAAATGAATTCCCTAAATAGGCAATACGGTTAAAATTTATTTTTTGAATCAGCAAATCCTTGCGGACAGAAGTGTCACCTAAGGCTAATGTATACAAAGGTGCATTTAATTTTGAGGAAACATATAAGGGATTGTTTCCTTTGTTGAAAATACCGTCACTTGCAAGTATGATTGCGCCAATGTTACGGTTGGTATATCTGGTAAGCATTTCATCCAGTAAAGCAGAAATATCAGTCTGTTTACCATTGTATTCAAATTGAAGTTGCTCTCTAACTTTATCATCAAAATTAAAACTTTTGACATCATATTTTTTTCCGAGTTCGTCAATAAGCTTTTCAATTTTTTCTTTGTATTCTGTTTTGTAAAAAGCTGAATCTTTGTTCAATAAAACAGATTGTGAATTATCCTGAGCAAAAATTATGATTGGTTTTTCGTTGGTATGAGTTATTGTTTTAAGTAAAGGAGAAAGTAATAAAAATGCAATCAGAAATATTGCAATAAAACGCAAAAATGCCATTGTTCTGATGAGTAATGGCGAAAAATCATTGTGTTTATTTTTGTAATACAAAATCGCAGCATAAGCTACTCCTGCAAATACACAAAATATTATCATCCATAATGGATATTCTGTAATGATATTCAAATCAGTATATTATTAGTTTGTTAGTTGAAATTTACATCTGATGCATAATTCATTATGAATAACTAAGTGTTCTTTTAGGTGTTCATTGCACCACAAACGTTGATAACCTGACCACTAATATAAGATGACAAATCAGAACCCAGAAAAAGACAAAGATTGGCAACATCTTCTGGTTTACCGGTACGTTTCAGCGGAATGTCTTTGATCCAGGTTTCTTTGACTTCAGGTGGCAACTGAGCTGTCATTTCAGTTTCAATAAAACCGGGAGCAACAGCATTGCAACGAATATTTCTTGATCCTAATTCTTGTGCAATAGACTTTGTAAATCCAATAATCCCAGCTTTAGAAGCAGCATAATTTGACTGACCGGGATTTCCTGATCTACCGACTACAGAACTCATATTGATTATTGAACCAAATCGTTGTTTAAGCATAACTTTTTGAACAGCTTTGCTAAGATTAAAAACCGATTTGAGGTTAACATTCATCACCAGATCCCAGTCATTTTCGCTCATCCTCATCAACAAGGCATCGCGGGTAATACCGGCATTGTTAACTAAAATGTCAATCTGACCAAAATCGACAGCTACATCGCTTATTAATTTTTCAGCGGCTTCAAAAGAAGCAGCATTGGAGGCATATGCTTTTGCTTTAATACCAAAAGCAGTAAGTTCTATTTCTAAATTTTGTGCATTTTCATCGTAAGCCAGATCAGAAAAAGCAATATTGGCACCGTTAGAGGCAAAAGTAATTGCAATTGCTTTGCCAATTCCCCGGGAAGCTCCTGTAATTAAAGCTGTTTTTCCTTCTAATAACTTCATGGTATATCAAATTAAATTTAGGGCAAAGATACTGCTTTTTGATGTAAAAACAACGAAATTTTAATATACAGATTTTTGGAAAAGGAATATTGTAATTTAAGTAATAACCTGAGTTCGGGATAAGAGTTATTAACAATTAATGTTCATAAATATTTGAATAACAAATAATTAGTAGCATTGGAATTGTTTATTTTTGTAGT
>CAIUKU010000029.1 GCA_903899825.1 uncultured Bacteroidales bacterium
TAAAAGACAAACAGCTGTAATTAAATCCAATAATGATAAAATGTATAGCTAGTCTTATACAAAAGCTAAAGTAATAGTTAATACGGATACTGCTTATAAGGACGTAATTAAAGCAATTTTTTTGGGTCAACCCCCAAAAATTACAAATTAAATATAGGCAGGAAATATATTTTTTAGTGATATCTTAATTATCGAACTTAAAAAACTTATATCATTTTTAATCACACAAAAGTTTTATTATACATAACTGATTTTTTGAATTTTAAAATGTTTTTATATGTTTTTTTGCAAATTTAGCTGAAATTTTTAAAAATAAATGTAGGACAATGCTGATTTCCCTGTAAGGGATTCCTTACATTCATCTATAAAAAATGCCTGTATACTTTTATGATACAAGCATCCTTTTCAATTTAAACAAATCATATAATGAAGTGATTATCTGCAGTTTACTTTGATGTTTTTAGTATCAAGAGATGTTTTAACCCTAACCAGATATACACCAGCAGTTAAATCCAATGTTGCAGTGAACATATTACTTCCTGCAACTGATTTAAAAACGCGGGCACCGGTAACTGTATAAATTTCTACTTGTTCTATATTCTCTCCGGTTTGTGCAATAATATTCAGCACATTATCATTTTCAAACACTTTCACATCCGATGAAGTCAATGCAGCATTGATATCCCCGAAACGGACAAAAAACCTGCCTGAGATATGATCTGTCGGAAATACAAACTCATAGCTGGTATTTTCAGATAAACTAATGAGTGTTCCTTTAAATCGATCTTCCAGGTATATTTGTTCTGCTGTTTCCAGCCCGAATGCTGTGATTTTTGCTTTTGCTCCTGCATTTCCATGGATACCTAACGGAATGATTGTATTTTGAGTAGTATTGATTGTATTGATGACCAGTTTTTCACCCGTTAAAGATTGTGAATAGATTTCAAGTGGCAGTTCGCTGATCATTTTCTCAGAATCAAAGCCCTCAAAATCAAGCTTAGCATCCGGATGCTTGCAGATAACCAATTCATCCATTCCTGTTTCATTTTCAGTTTTCAAACGAACAAGGATATCGGTAACAGAAGCATCTTTATAATAAGTAGCTGTATTATGTACCCGTGCCGATGGATTGAAAATAAGCTTTGGAGCTGTATAAATTGTTTTAATAAAAAATCCCTGTAAAGGAGCAATAAATGGTTTGGTCGAAGCAGGAACACCAATATTTGTCTGGGTATTGTATGTACTTAAATAAGCTGCATTGGCTACCGGAGAAATTGACGGGAACAAAGTATTGTCCCAAAAATAGAGAGAATTGCTCAGATTGGTTTTTCCGAGTAATCTCCAATCAATATAGGAGGTATAAGGATTTGCTACCAGGTTCCAGCTCTGGGTAGATGCAGTACCATTGTATACCAATGTGTAACTGTAATCAAAAGTGGATGGACTGTAATAAAGATTCCCGGTAAGCACTGCAGTAAAATTAACACTTGATTTTACTGCATAACCCACTGTTGGTAATAGATAGTAATTAGGAGAAGTAACGTTGGTCCCCCAATTGCTTCCATAGGATATGAACTAAAAATTGACCGTTCAATCTACGAAATATTACAGGTGCTAGGCATATCACTGCTTGATAAAACTCCTGTAAAAGAGCTATTTATAATTATAGATTACAAAGATGTCAAAGAACTGAATTATAACCAACTGTCAATCAGCTTAATTTAAGTGGACACTAGTGATATTATATAGTTATAAATA
>CAIUKU010000030.1 GCA_903899825.1 uncultured Bacteroidales bacterium
ATTGGAATTAGTTTAAAATTTATAAACCTTTATAATATTATATATTATTGGGTTAAAGAAGATTGTTTAATAAAGTGCTCACAAATGTTCAGTCTATTTAGCAGCAAGATAAGTCATCATCTATAAAATATGCAACCCTCCTCAAAACCTCTCAATCCACTCTGCCTTTACGCCCAATGGTGATGGCCTGAACGATGTATTTAAGATAGAAAGTATCAATACCATTAAGGGTTTTCATTTATATAATACCAACAGCTGGAGTCAGCCGGAAATGGATGCTCCGTATCCTCTGTGGTTCTCTGTGTGTTCTCTGTGTGTTCTCTGTGTAACATTTCAAATTTATATTACACAGAGAACCACAGAGGATTTCACGGAGCTGCACAGAGAAGTTTTATCCAAAAGCTTAGCATCAGTCCTTATGTTCCGAACTACCGCAGCGGGAAGTCCAGGCAGTTTTCATTTTTTCTCTTTCTCCGGGCTGAGGTGCATGCATTTTCCTTTCCGGTGAGGGGCGTGATTATGGCATTTATGATGGAAAGGAGTTTATACCAGACATCCTCGGGTGTGTCTCGCCATAGGCGAGATGGCTCGTTTCACATCTTTATTCATTAAGAGGTTCAATTATGAAGTAATCTAATTTAAGGTCAACATTGTCGTGCGAAGAAAAACGGATTTTATTATCGCCTTCTTTCAATTGCACTTCCCCTAAATTAATTTCTTCCCAGCCCTTTGTTTTTTTTATTGTTAATCCATCCCAGCCTGCCATCATTTTTGCACCTACTAATATATCTGCTGCAATATCTTTCTCTGCTGAAAGTCTTATTTTTAAAATAGCTTTCATATCTTTTGCAACCTGAACCAATACTTCAACATAGTTACGCATCACAAAACCTGTAACATATCCTTTCCCTGAATAACCTCCAAGGCTGGATGCTGCATATGTTCCTTCAAGTCTACCACCGGCAGACTTACCATTTTCGGCTTCCAGAAAAATGATACAATTCGTTTGTTTCCCTTTTGACAATCCAGAAGAATCAGGTATTATAGCCTTTATTCTGCCATCTGGACTGTAGTACAGAAAGTCTGCCATCAGGTTACGCACCTCACTCATTCCATCCGAAAGCCAGGCACTGTGATAAAAAGCAATCCAATCACTTTTGTATTTTACAATGGATCCATGATTAGTACCCGATTGCATCATAAACCGGGGAATGTATTTCCCCGAATATTTATAGGGACCAAGAGGCTTGTCAGCAATGGCATAATACATTTCTTCCGGCCATTTTTTATCAGGTAGTCCGGGATAAGAAAGATAATATTTCCCTTGGTATTTATGTACCCATGGCCCTTCAAATATTTCAAAAAGTTGATCCGACAAATCAACCATTGTTGAGGGTATAATGGAAAGTAAGTCTTCGGTAAGCTGGGCAGCATAACATTTTCCGCCAGCACCCCAGTATAAAAAAGGAGTATTGTCATCATCCACAAAAAGAGCCGGATCCTGACCCAAATCTATTCCCCTGATATAACCAATATTATGAAAGGGTCCCTGAGGAACATTGCTCACAGCTAAACCTGTTCGCATCAATCCGCTTTCTTTTTCAAACATGCAAAAAATCAGATAGTATTTCCCATTTCTGAAACACGCATCACAAGCCCATGCATAGCTTATACCCCAATCTACATTGTCTATTGACAAAATCTGACCGTAATCAATCCAATTCTTCATGTCAGAAGTTGAAAAAACATGATAATCTGACATTGTAGCGTGATGATTTGTTCCCGGAACATCGTGTGAGGTATAAATCCATAATTTATTAGTATCAGCTGCCCAGACATGAGCAGATGGATCGGCAGCGTATATATGCGAAATCAGAGGATTCTGACTGTAGCAATTGGTTGTAAAAATTAATAAAAACAGTATGATTTTATTAATAAATGGATTGCTTTTTCTCATAATGGTTTCAAAATAGGTTATTATTAAATTTTATGCTAACTCTTTTTTAATGGTTTATTCCAACTTCTCTATTATCTCATATTAGAGAAGAATAAATCCGAACTTACTAAAAGACCTGTCCAACATGATAATTGGATAACTGCAAATATAACAAAATTCAGCTATTTTTAAAATTTCAGCTATTAATTGTCTATCCGCATTGTTTTAAGCTGTTACGAAATATTCTTTATCCCGGACAGGTTTAGCAACCATAAGAATATAGGTTGTTCTATCCGTTGCATGAAAGAATAATATCATTTCTTATTTTTTAATAATTTAAATGTTTACCGTTTTTTATATTCAGCCCAAACAACTTTAAGTGCTAAAGAAACGCTCGCCCCTAATCCACCATAGTTTTCACAGACACATCATTCTTATACAATACCACATCCTTTATCCAATCAAACTCTTTGAAAATAAAAGCCTGTAACTTGACCGGAAGTTACAGGCTTTTTCAACTTAAAACTTTATTATGGAAAGCAATACAAATATACAAGCAAATTTTTCAATGAGTTGTTAAAAATCAAAAATATTGCCCAATCAACATTGATTTTTAATTTACAAATACTTTTTCAGAATATACATTTTTAGTGGTCACAACTCTTACAATGTAATATGAAGCTGCATAGTTTTTCATATTTACTATTGTTTTCCCATTCGTATTTTCAACAGTTTTGATTAACTGCCCCAACGTATTGTATATACTTATTTGCTGAACTGTTTCATCAGAATTTATATAAATGCTGTTGTCAAAAGCATAAATACTTGTATGCTGTAAAACAGTATTTGATACACTTAGTGGTGAAGCTGCAAACAGCAATTGGAAACGGTTGGCATTGTCATTGGTTATTGCAGTAAATGTATAAGTAGCATTTTGATTCATATCTGTAAGTGTATTCGTTTTCAAATCATTCAAATAAGTATAAGTTGTTGAAGTAATACTGTTTAAATCACTGACTGTTATCGAATAATTCCCATTTACACCTGGTTTAAACCCAACAGGAATTGAGGAATGATCAGCTATTGAAGTAAGCATATTGATACTCCAGTTTTTATTCAGCTTCGTACAATACAAAGATGGTGCAGCAGCATCCATACTGAACATTTTTTCAGCTCCACCCAATTCATTTGTATTTCCGAATTTGATAATCAATTCATCACTGTAGGAATTCGATGTTCCATTGACAGATAAGCGAAGCATATCTGGAATTGATGTGGTAGATTTCAGGAAATGCTGATCTGAATGTTCCCTGATTTCATTTGTCATACTCAGGTTTCCTGATTGAATAGCTTTTACCCAGAAACCCTGTGCACTTGGAATTGTTCTACTGACGCTATTGGTACCCAATGCTTCATTGGAAATATAAGCACCATAATTGGCTACTGCAGGATTCCATATCCACATTGCTTTTTCACTGTTGCCTGCATTTGCCAATACATTCCTTGTCCAACCGTTTGTTGCATTCCAGTTGATGGCTGAAGGATAAGGATTTGCTATAAAGTTCCAACCACTATACAATCCGGCTGTATAAGTAAGTGGAATGTTTATAGTTCCTGTATTCAAGCTACCAGTAAAAGATTTTGTAACGACTGCAGGATATGAAACAGCATAAGCTTTCCCGGGAACAAAATTAGTTCCACCGTTGGCAGCAGCAAAATTCGATGCATCTGCATATTCTATCCAATTGCCCGTAGTTTCATTCCATACATAAAAACCATCTGTCTGATTAAATACTGGACTGATGGGTTGATTAAACACTGGTGATGCCAGCATGTGGAATTCATCGGTAAAGGTATGTGGAATATAGCGTTCAACAATATTGGTAGTTGTATGCAATGTTCCATTATCTATTAAGGAAGCATTTCCTGAAGCATCAGATTGTAAAATCAAAGTATCGTTTATCGTTAAGTCTTTATCAATATTGATGGTTAATTTACCCTGTGGTTGAATAATCAGTTTTTTACATTGATAATTATTTGAGTTTACTACAGCTAATTTTGAAGCAGCAATTGTAGCATTTGTTATTGGGCCGGGAATTCCATGATCCCAGTTTGCATTATCTTCCCAAGCATTCGAAACTGTGGCTGAAAAAGTTGAGTTTTGCTGATAGGGTATAACTGTAATTGAAAACGTTGTAGCATCTCCTACTGAACATGAATTTTGACCTCTGACTGAAATATCGCCGGAAATTGCAGAATCTCCATAATTTACAGAAATCGAATTGGTGGAACTTGTTCCGGTGGCTCCTGTCGGTAAAGTCCAGATATAGGAAGTTGCTTCTGGAATTGCAGAAACGGTATAGTTTACATTTGTTTGTCCCTTATAAACTGTTTGTAACCCAATAGGTGTGTCTGGTGCAGCAGGAACATTACTGATTGATATTAGCAATGAGTCTGATAGGCTGGTACAACAGTTGTTCTGAGTTATTGCAGTTATATATACCTGTCCACTAAATGTGTCATTCCAGTCAACTGTTGCAACGGTATCATTTCCACTAATTGTTCCAGCTGTTGAAGGATTTATTCTCCAGCTATAATTTGTAATATCCGTAACCCATGGTATTGTGAATGTTGAATTGGCTGAATTTATACATATTTGATTAATACCCACAGGTTTTATTGCCTGTTGAGGTGGAATGCAAATATTGAAAGTATCAGTTTGAGTTAAACTCCAGTTATTTTCACTATCCAATGCTCTTATATAAAGAGTATGAAAACCAGTGTTTAATCCTGATAAATTGGCTATAAAATCCTTAGATATATCTGCGTCAGGAACTACAGTAATATCAGTACCACTCCCAAATCCAGGATCAGTATCTATGAAATACTCTAATTTGGTAATTGTTTTATTTGAGCTATTTTGAGCTGGCACTTTGTAAAATGGAACTGAGTGCGTTAAGCTCCAGTTATTTTCATTATCTTTTGTCCTTATATAAAGCGTATGAAATCCTGTAGTAATATTTTGTAATGGCAAAATAAAGTCTTTTGAAATACTGGAGTCATTAGAAGTTAAAACTTCAATTCCATTCTCTAAGCCAGGATCAGTATCCACAAAATATTCTATTGTAGTAATTGCTTTATTAGAGCCAATTAATGAAGCTGCTCTGTAAAAAGACTGGGTATGGGTTAAACTCCAGTTGTTCTGATTATCCCTAACCCTGATATATAGTGTATGAAATCCTGCATTAATATTTTGCAAAGGCAAAATAATATCTTTTGAAATAATAGTATCATTAGAAGTTAAAACTGAATTTCCATATCCTAAACCGGGGTCAGCATCCACAAAATATTCTAATTTGCTAATTACTTTATTTGAGCCAATTAAAGCAGGCATTCTGTAAAAAGACTGAGTATGGGTTAAACTCCAGTTGTGTTGATTATCCATTACCCTGACAAACAGTGTGTGAAATCCTGTAGTAATGTTTTGTAATGGCAAAATAAGATCTTTTGAAATACTGGATTCATTAGTAGTTAATACTTCAATTCCATGCCCTATGCCCGGATCAGCATCCACAAAGTACTCTATTTTAGTAATTGTTTTATTACCACCATTTATTACACCGGGAATTTTATAAAAAGGTATCGTTTGAGTTAAACTCCAACTATTTTGGTTATCCTTAACTCTTATGTATAGTGTGTGAAATCCAGTGCCAACATTTGTCATTGGAATAAGTAAATCCTTGGAAATATTCTTATCGGGTATAATCTCAATTGATATTCCATTACCAAAACCAGGATCGGAATCTATAAAATATTCTATTTTGGTAATGGTTCTATTATTTGAATCTATTGCTGGAGAATTATTAAGGAAAGAATTTAATGCTGTTTCTAAATTTATTTGAATATTAACAGCACTTAAATTTAATGAAAATAATATCAACAGAATTATAAAGTATAATTTTTTCATAAATATATGTTTAAATGTAAATGATATGAAAATACTCATTAAAAAAAGTATTTTCAATGAATAAAACTGGAACAATCCAATAATAATTACTTAATGCGTCTTTGCTTTAACATTTACATTTAATCCATTGGAAACGCTACCTACACCTGAAGTTGTGATTTGATAAACAGCAGGAATAGAAGGTAATCCGGATAATACATAAGGTGCATCTCCACCAAAGGCACCACAGTCTGTACCATTCGTGCCTGCACCAATCGCCGGTGATCCTGCCATTAGTTGCCATTGTCCGTCACTTGAGCCACTTCCCTGAAAAACGTTTGACATTGTTACATATAATTGGTTTCCATTGCCTGCCGGAAGTTGGGTGCTATTACATATATTATTGAATACATTAGTAATTCCGACATTTGAAATACTTCCATTGTAAATAATATTGTTTGAAATTACAAAATCATAAGTATTAATTGCATTATAATACCCTGAATAATAATTATAACCAGAGATAATCACATTATTATTTATTAAACCTGAATAATTGTTAGTTAAATTGATTCCTGTACCGTCATGGAAAATATTATTATCAATAATAATATTATTTTTAATACCAGTTGGATCTTGAGATTGTATACTATTTGCAATAGAGTTTTGAGAAATCTTTATATTGCTATATGAAGATCCGTAAAAATAAATATTTGATATTCTGTTGTTTGTAATTGAAATACTTCCACACCATATATCTGCTTGTGAAAATTCAAGGCCGCTGATAATTGTACCACTACTGCCAATATTAAATGTAATAGTTCCGAAATTTGATGAATTAATCGATTTTTGAGTTTGTGGATTTTGACTTAAAAAATAACCCGGTCCAATAATACTAAGTGGTTTATTTAACGACATATTTCCATACCCAAGTATCGAGCCTTCTACATAAATTGTATCGTAAGCATTGGCATTGGCATAAGCAGTATCCCAAACACTAAAATCAGCACTAATTCCATAATTGTTATTCAAGCGCCATACTTTTGCACTTACATTTAAAGTAAATGCTGTAATTATTGTCAAAAAGAAAATTTTTTTCATATTTTTAATTTTAAATATATTGTTAATTAATGTTTACTGTTTATGCACTAACCCAGCCAGGAATTACCAGCTTAATGGGTTTTAAGTATAAACGTAAAATGATAAACAAGACTAGTATGTTTTTGTTTGTTAATTTTTTTTACATAAAAAAAAGGTGACTTCAAGTCAGCCTTTCTTTTATTAATTTATAAGATACGATATGCATTTGCTTAAATTTATTGAACTCTTTTATAATTATCAATCTTTAACCGCTGGGGGCAGCTTGTATTCGAGAGCAAGGACATGAACAAGGGCTGGGATGGGAATTACAAAGCCAACGCTGCCGAAGCGGGCATTTATGTTTGGAAGCTTAATTACCGGTGGGAAGATCATCTGAATACCATTAAGGAAGGGGATCAAAATGGTCACATTACATTAATAAGGTGATGATAAATGGCTCTTTAGCCGGAAATGGATACTCAGTGTCCTTTGTGTATTCTCTGTGTTCCTCTGTGTAACAAAAAAACTACAAAACTTACACAGAGAACCACAGAGTGGCACAGAAAAGTTTAATGACAGCCTCCCGGCATTATCAGGTACACATCTTACTCTCCCGCTCTTAAACTGCTTAAAGAAAGGCAGCCTCCCGTGGGCAATGTCATTATGTGATGGAATATGCTCAGTTTAAGAAGAAAAAATCTCCATAAATAATATAATTGTTTATACCATCATTAATTATATTTTCTGAATTTATATTTATATTATCCAAAACAAGTGTATAGGCTATACTTGCAGGATAGGGGAACTTATTCCTTATTTCTTGAATCGATAATAATGGTGACCGGACCATCATTTATAAGTGAAACTTTCATATCTGCTCCAAAAATACCGGTTTTAACAGCCTTTCCCAACTCCTTTTCTAACTGAGAGCTGAACTCATTATAAAGCGGAATCGCAATTTCGGGTTTAGCAGCCTTGATGTAGGAAGGACGGTTGCCTTTTTTGGTAGAAGCATGTAAGGTAAACTGACTGATGAGTAAAATATCTCCACCATTTTCTGTGATTGACAGATTCATTACACCAGCTTTATCATTAAAAATCCGCAGGCGACCTATTTTTCCACACAACCATTCTATGTCCTCAAAATTATCTGTTTCCTCAATCCCCAATAATATCAGTAAGCCCTGCTGAATGGAGGCGTACTCATTGCCATCTATAGCAACTGAAGCTTGCGTAACCCTTTGTATGACTGTTCTCATTGGATTTGGTGATTTAAAGATTTAAAGATTTAAAGATTTAAAAAATCAAAAATTCAAAGATTTAAAGATTCAAAGATTCAAAGATTCAAGATTCAAGATTCAAAATTAATAAATACAGATTGCTGATTTTTAATATATAATGGAATGATGAGATCTTACAATTAGTCATTATTTTTTGAAAAAAAGAAAAAGAAAAAAGCTGCAGCCCATTTTTTTTCAATATTTGGTAAATAACCTAAAGTCTGATAATTTTGATTTTGCACCCTACCTTCTTTATCTATATAACCTATTGTTTGATAATTTCCATTCTGAACACGGCCATCTTCGTTCACATAGCCTACAGTCTGGTAATTCCCATTCTGAATTCTCCCATCTTTCCCTATATACCCAATGTTCTGATAATTGCCGTTCTGAACACGACCATCGGTATTAATATACCCAATGGTCTGGTAATTTCCATTCTGAACTTTTCCATCAGTATTTATATAACCAACCGTTTGGTAGAGCTGGTTTTGAACTCTTTGCTGAGCAAAAGAACCTACCGCAAAACAAACTAAAAACAAAATAAGAATCAAGTTCTTCATCATGAATTGATTTAAAATATATAATCCGGTACCAAACCAGCAAATAATATGCCATTTAATACCGGATTTTATTCAAAGACGTTGTATATATCAGAAAAGAACAAATACATCAAGACTATTAACTTATTCATTCAAATCACATTACAAACTTTATAAACTTTATAAACTTTATGAACTTTATGAACTTTATGAACTTTCAGTTCCCTACACCGTCATGATATCCTTTTCTTTGATTACAAAATGTTTGTCCACTTTTTCGATATAAAGATTGGTTAAATCCTGGATTTCTTTTTCCAGTACTTTTATTTCGTCTTCAGGAATGCCATCTTTTTCAAGTTTTTTAGCGGTATCCATTGCTGCCCGTCTGATATTACGAATACTGATTTTTCCATTTTCAGCCTCCAGCTTCGCTCTTTTAACCAGGTCTTTTCTTCTTTCTTCGGTTAAAGGTGGTACAAGAATACGGATGATTTCGCCGTTATTTTGAGGGTTAAACCCCAGATTGGCATTCATGATGGCTTTTTCGATAGGAGCAAGCATGTTTTTTTCCCAGGGTTGTACCGCAATCTGACGGGGATCAGGAGTGCTGATATTTGAAACTTTATCAATATCGGTCATCGTGCCATAATAATCAACCTTTACGCCTTCCAGCATTTGAGGATTGGCCTTTCCGGCTCTGATTTTATGAAATTCACGATCAAGATGAAGCAATGCATGTTCCATGCCTTCTTTGGCTTCATCAATACAAAATTGAGATTCTTCAGTCATACTTCTTGTTTTTATAAACCAGACAACAAAATTAAAAAAATATTTTATTCAGATTAGCTTTAAAAAAAATATTTTAAATTGTTACTAAAGTTCCTACTTTTTCACCATTTACTACTTTTTTCAAATTACCTTCTTTATTCATATCAAAAACAATGACAGGCAATTTGTTTTCCCTGCATAAGGTAAAGGCTGTTAAATCCATAATATTCAGCCCTTTTTCATATACTTCATCAAAAGTAACGGTTTCGTAACGGACTGCATCGGGATTTTTTTCTGGATCGGCAGTATAAATGCCATCCACCCTTGTTCCTTTAAGCATCACATCCGCCTGAATTTCAACTGCTCTTAATGCCGAAGCAGTATCGGTTGTGAAAAAAGGATTGCCGGTACCTCCGCTGATGATAACCACTTCGCCTTCTTCCAATAAATCTAATGCTTTAGAACGGCTCATAGATGTACAAATCGGATCAATCACAATTCCTGATAACAATGATGTTTTTACTTTTATTTTTTTCAGCTCACCTTGTAGGGCCATGCTGTTGATCACTGTTGCCAGCATACCCATATAATCGCCCTGTACCCTGTCCATGCCTTTGGCTGCACCCTGTAATCCACGGAAAATATTACCTCCGCCAATTACAATGGCCACCTGAACATGTTCTTCGACAATGGATTTGATGTCTTTAGCATATTTTTCAAGCATTTTGGGATCTATACCATATTGTTGGTTGCCCATCAGTGATTCACCACTGAGCTTTAATAAAATTCTTTTGTATTTAATCATGGCTTATGTGTAATTTTCTAAAGACAAATTTACGTTTTTTTTGAAATTCGAAAATAATAATTATTGAAAAGTTTTTAACACTTATCGGCAAGTATTTCAAAGAATATAAATTAATCAATTTGTGCTTATTGTTAATACAGTATTCAAAGGGAGAAGTTGTAAAAATTACTTTTTAAAAATAAAGTAAACGGCTAATATTAAAAAAACAAAACCAATAAGATGATTGATTCGTAAGGTTTCTGTCTTAAAAAACACCAGTGAAAAAGCCAAAAATACGACCAATGTAATTACTTCCTGTATCACTTTTAATTGTAAAAGTGAAAAAGGACCTCCATTTCCATTGTAGCCGATGCGGTTGGCAGGAACCATAAAGAAATATTCAAACAAGGCAATTCCCCAACTTATCAATACGATGCTTATCAATCCTAAATTTCCAAAAATCTTCATCTCCTTAAATTTGAGATGTCCATACCAGGCAAATGTCATGAATGTATTCGACAAAATAAGTAAAAGTATGGTATAAATTGCTTTCATTGGAATCTTTTAATTTGAAGATACAAAAATATTAATTAAATTCGTTATACTATCTGTGTATTGTCATAATAATAAGAAATTATTTCAGTAAATGATATATTTTCACATTGATTTTAGCTATAAAAATGAAAGTAATCATATAGAATTGCAGGTAAAATATATTTAAACCGGCTATTCATTCTAACAATACAAAAGGCTAATCTTGGTAAAACTCACATAAAAAGCTATAAAAATGAAAAAATCAGCAATCCTTAGTTTAGCAATAGTTATTTTGGTGCTTTCCTCTTATGGTCAAACCAAAAGAATAATGAGCAGTGTTTATTTCAAAACGGATAAATTCATTCTGTCAGATCATGAAAAAAACACCCTGGATACATTGATTTATTTTCTTACAGACAAAGATATTGAAAGAGTTGTTGTTAAAGGAAATACGGACAGTGATGCCGACAGTATTTACAACCTTGAATTGTCGCAAAAAAGATCTGCCGTTGTACAACATTATTTAGAAGAGAATTCTATTGAAACAAATCTTTTTAAAATTTACAATTTTGGAGAAGATAAACCGATGGCAGACAACATTCTGGATGAAGGCAAACAAAAAAACAGAAGGGTAGATGTGTTGGCTTTTTACAGAGAGAAAAAAATCGTTGAAGAAAAGCCGGTTAAAGAAATAAAGAATGTAACAGATCCCTGCAAAAGAGACACTGTCATTACCTTACCTCAGGGGAGCCGTTATGCAATCAGTATCTGTGACTATTATAAATACAAGGATTGTATAAAAATAAAAGAATATATTGACAACGAAAGCATACTGAATTCTGATTTTACAACTACAACCGTTAGAAATGAACAACTGGTTACTGGTGGAATGTTTGATGTTCAGCTCTGTGATGACAAAGCATTGTTACATCCTATTATTATCAGGGTTCCGGTATCCAGATACGGACTGATTCAAATAGACAGTGTATGTGGCGTAGAGGTGAATTACAGGAAAATGCTTTTGTTTACCAGTGATAAGCACGGAAGATGGTCGGGAAGCCGGAGAATACCTGTAGTTAAATCAGGAGATAGTTTATTTTACGAATTTGCAATAAGCAGAAATGGTAAGTTTAACCTGGATTATAAAATGTCGGGAGATAATATGGTTGATGTGAAGTGCCGTATTAAAACGAAAGGAAAAATCAGGCTTTTAAAAGTAAGGCTTTTAACAAATGCTCCGAAAAGCATTTTTCAGGCTGAAGCAACTAAGCGCGACGATAAGATCAAATTTATATTACCAAATTGCCCGACAAATAATTGTGAATGTTTACTGTTAAAAGCATACGGTATTAATGAAGCAGGCGATACCCTGGTAACTTCCGGTTGTATCAACAGGTACAAGCACAGATTATTGTTTGGTAAATGCAAATTCGAAAGCGGACGTATCGGAGGCTATATTTTAGGTATAATCCCTGTCAGGGGAAAAGGCATCTATCGTAAGTATATTATACAAACCTCAGACTGGACAGTGCAATCAAGGAAAAAATTTATACAACCTTATGCAAGGTAAAAGGGAAG
>CAIUKU010000031.1 GCA_903899825.1 uncultured Bacteroidales bacterium
ATTCAGCTTGACCTCTTATCACGGGTTTTTTTAACATGAAATATTTCTTCTATATCCTTTATTCGGAATTTTTTATCATACTGAAATTTCAAATGAAAAAAATATTCGCTTTTAGGAATATATATTCGTATCTTTACATTGTGATATTAAACTGATTTTTAAGTTAAGCGAATTGATTTCACTAAAAATGATGAAATATGGAAGTACATCATCATCCGGATATCAGAAAGAAAAACTTTAAAGAATATGTATTTGAAGGCTTAATGATATTCATGGCCGTTACCCTGGGTTTTTTTGCAGAAAAGCTGAGAGAAAAAAAAGCGGATCATACAAAAGAAGTTGAATTTATTGTTTCAATGATTGAAGATGCTCAAACCGATACTGCCAAAATACAAAAAACCATTCAACTGAACAAAATACGTGTATTAAAACTAGATACCATTGCAAACAGATGTTTTTATTACGGGAGTAAATTAAATAACGATGCCTCTTTATATAGTGTTGTGAAAGCATGTATTGTGCATCCCGATTTTTTAAGTCCGGTTGAAAGAACCATGTCCCAACTCAAAAATGCTGGCGGTATGCGACTGATTCAAAATATAGAGGCTGCCAACAGTATCATTTTTTACGATGAAATTATAAAAAAAGTACTGAATCAGCAGGATTATTATGAATTACATCTTAAGGTTTTATTAGATGCTACCGAGCATTTGTTCAATATGAAATACTTTCCATTGAATGCTAAGACATTGAAATGGGAATCCAATGCAGAAGCTTTATCTTCAGCAAAACTTATACGACATGATAAAATTCTAATTACTGAATATGGCAACAAAGCAAAAATTTTTCAGGGGATTGTAATTTATTATATCATTCGATTAGAAGAAGCAAAACAACATGCCAACCAAATGATACAAACATTAAAAAGAGAATATCATATTAAATAATTGAACTGTCTTTGAAATATGAATTCAAATTATTGTATTTCTGAATATTAAAACAATACTGATTACTCATAATAGCCATAAACCTCTTGATGCAGTGTTTTTCTTATCAGTTGAAAATCGGATAAGGATGCTATTGCTTGTCTGCTCATTATAAACATAGTAACAGCTTCTTTATCTTTATCATAAGGAGGTTGAATATACAACTCATGACATATATTAAATCCAAATCCTTCATAAAATTTTATCCTCTTCAGCGAAATTTCGTCTTCCGGTAATTCTACTTCCAATACTATCTGCCGGATTTCTTCCCGAATTATCATTTGCAGGACATGACTTCCCAATCCATTGCCTCTGAAGACTTCATCTATTGCAAAATGCTCTATATATACAAAGCTGTCGAAATCCCATATGGAAAGCATTCCAACCACTTCATTTTCAAAGGTAATGGCAGAAAGATGAAATCTTTGATCTGCAATTAAAGCGATTACATCCTTAAAATTTCTTCTTTCATTGAAAGGGAAAGCATTTTCATAGATTTTTTTAATTTTTTTCAGAAAAATCTTGTCATTCGATGCAAGTTTTTGCAAATATATCATTTTCTGTTAGTTTCTAAAGGAAATCACGCAATATCAATCTTACAAAAACACTATAATTAAAGCGGAATTGATCATAAGGTGCCAGATTAATACTTTGGTAATGAATATTAAAACCCGGATCAATACTTATTTTTTCGTTAAAATTCAGGCTAATGCCTGCTCCTGCGAAGAATCCGAATCCAATGCCCCCTTGTCTGATATCATAAGGCTGCATACTGGTATTGGGCGTATATTGCTGGCTCCCATAGACATTTACAATGCTGTATTCATTATCATTGATAATTATACCAGATTTTTTGACCAATACATTGGTAAAATTTAGACCTCCTTCTACGAAGAAATTACTCAGCTTGCCCAAAAACCACTGTTTTTGAAAACCAATATCAATATAGCTTCTTTGTTCCTGCCCGTAAATCGGAAAATAACTCAGTGCAGGCTCTGATGTAAATGTTGCAGAATCAATGCTTAGCGCAAACAATCCGGTTGTATTTAATTTTGAAAAATTAAATTGAATAAATATTCCGCTGGTATTGGTGAAATTGTAACGTGCATAAAACCCGACTAAAATAGAGGCATCATACGACATGGTAGTAGGATAACTATAAAGCTTATACTCGTGCTCATTCAGCAGATGTTTGATTTCGTTGTAATAATAGGGATTGCTTAAAATATATTTGATATTATTTTCATTTTCCGGGCTTCCGTTATAATAAAGTGCCGAATGACCGTTTGCTTTCAACATACCCATGTTGAATCCAAAAACCAGACCACGCCGGTCAACTGCTCCAAACTCTTTTTTAGCAGTAAAAGCATTCTCATTTTCGATTGTTAGCGGCGGTATAAATTGTTGTGACTTTACCGAAAACTGAGCGAAAGAAGCAGAGATACCAAAAAGTAAAACAACAGACAATAAATATATTTTCTTATAAATAGCCATCATAAAATATGCTTAAAATGAGTATACAAATTTAGTTGAAATTTTGGTCTTCGACAACATAAACGAAGAAAACTGCTAAAAATTTTATTTGTCATGAATGTTTCATCTGTTTATAATTTGTTTAATTACGGTAGTATTTATTGTTATAATATTTATGTTTCTTATATGTCAAGCAAGAGGTAGGCAGGGAATGATCCTGGTTTAATCATTTATTTTGGTCTAGCTTGAAGCAAGATGGGCATTTCAGGTAATGATTTATATTAAAAATAAACAAATTAACTTAAGTTGTTTGTAAAATAATTTTTAATAATCTCCGTCTTTGCTTTTCCAATTACTTTTTGAATTTCTTCCGGATTGGCTTTTTGTATATTTTTGACTGATTTGAATTTACGGAGCAATGCCTGAGCAGTAGTAAAACCAATTCCTTCTATTTCAGTTAAAACTGATTTTATGGTGGCTTTATCTCTTTTACTGCGATGATGGGTAATCCCGAACCGATGGGCTTCGTCGCGAAGTTGTTGTATGATTTTTAAGGTTTCCGATTTCTTATCCAGGTACATGGGGATGGAATCATTGGGATAATAGATTTCTTCCAGTTTTTTAGCGATACCAATGATGCTGATTTTTCCTCTCAATCCTAATTTATCAAGACTTTTTACGGCTGAACTCAATTGCCCTTTTCCTCCATCAACGATAATAAGCTGAGGCAATGCTTGGTCTTCATCCAATAAGCGTTTGTAACGGCGATATACAACTTCCTCCATAGAAGCAAAATCATTGGGTCCTTCTACAGTTTTGATGTTGAAATGGCGGTATTCTTTTTTATCGGCTTTTGCATTTTTAAATACAACCATTGCAGCTACGGGAAAGTCGCCCTGAATATTCGAATTGTCAAAACATTCGATATGGTTTGGGATTTCGTTCAAACGCAAATCTTTCATCATCTGACTTAAGATTCTTTTGGAATGACGTTCAGGATCTACCAAATCTTTTTGTTTTTGTTTTTCGAGCTTGTAATATTTGGCATTTCTTTCAGACAAATCGAGCAATTGTTTTTTATCTCCTCTTTGAGGTACGGTGAGGATGGTTTTCTGCAAATCAATATCCAGTTCAAAAGGAAGGATTATTTCACGTGAAGCACTGTTGAAGCGCTGACGCAATTCAATGATGGCAAAGCAAAGGAGTTCTTCGGGAGTTTCGTCCAGCTTCTTTTTTAATTCTACTGTATGTGTTTGTACAATAGCACCATCAATTACTTTGAGGAAGTTGACAAAGCCTGAATTTTCGTCGGTGACGATAGAAAATACATCTACATTGTCGATGGAAGGATTTACAATTGTAGATTTACTCTTGTAATTTTCGAGATGGTCCATTTTCAATTTAATAATCTGTGCTTTTTCAAATTCAAGATTTTCAGCAAATGTCATCATCAGATCTCTGAATTGTTTCAATACATTGGAAATATTGCCTTTAATAATTTCTTTGATCTCACTGATGGTCCGATTGTAATCCTCTTCTGATTGTAATCCTTCGCAGGGACCATTGCAATTTTTGATGTGGTATTCCAGACAAACTTTATACTTGCCGTTTTTGATATTGGTTTCAGATAAATTGAGTTTGCAGTTTCTGAACTGATACAATTGGCGGATCAACTCCAGCAAGGTATTCATCATTTTAACCGAAGCATAGGGTCCGAAATACTGAGATCCATCCTTGACAATATACCTTGTTGGAAAAATACGGGGAAAAGCTTCGTTTTTTATACAAATCCAGGGATAGGTTTTGTCGTCCTTCAACAACACATTGTAACGGGGTTGGTATTTTTTAATTAAATTGTTTTCAAGTAGAAGAGCATCCATCTCAGTATCCACAATCATAAACTGAATATCTGCAATCTTGCGAACCAATACAGCTAATTTCCCGTTTTCAAATGTTTCTTTGTTGAAATAGGAAGTAACCCGCTTTTTAAGATTTTTGGCCTTACCAATGTAAATAATATTACCCTTCTCATCAAAATACTGATAAATACCTGGCTTCCCGGGTAAAGTCCTGAGGATGGCCTTGAGATGGTGGTGGTATTTATGTTCAGGATTCATGGAGGAATTTGGTGATGTGGCGATTTAGAGATTTGATAATTTAATAATTTAATAATTGAGGGAATTACATTATGGATACTTTTGATTCATAAGTCATAATTAACAATTCCTAATTTCTAATTTTAATTTATTTCTTCGCTTTCTCAACAATCAGACCTAAATCTACCAGTCCGACTATGTCTACATAATCCATCAGATTATCGATTTGGAATTTATAATTTCCTTTTTCATTGAAGTAATACTTGCTTTTCACCAATAATTTCACATCCCATAAATCACCGGCGCCATCACCTAAAAAGCCACCTTTATTGTCTTTTATCAGAAAACTGTGCATGGTGGTACGCTCTTCACCTGAAGGAGCATAAAGCGTAAAATTTATTTTCAGGTCATCATAAGGATATTGGGTAATATGCCTGAGGGTTAAATAAACATTGTACTCCGATTCAATGTCCTGTACATTCACTTCAAAAAACAGAGGTTTAAACCGGTTCCAGGTATAATTGTCAAATTGCTGGCGCTTTTCAAAAATTTTTCCTTTGTTGCAGGATGTTAAGGCAAACAGACTTATTATTGCGATGAGAAGATATTTTTTCATGGGTAATTTAGTTTGTAAAGTTCATAAAGTAAAAAAGCAATCTTTTTAACTATTAAAACCCAGCTGATAGATTTTAATCATTCAAGTTTAGAAGTTTTTGTATTTTATGATTTAGGTTTTTTTACAGATTTTATAATTTTTAATTATTTCCCCTTCTCTGGTATCAACAAAGAAGCCAATACACTGACTACCAAAATTGCCAATACGATATACAATGAATGGGCGGTTGTAAAACCGATTTCTTTCAACTGATGATTCAACATCATTTTTAGTCCGATAAATGTTAGTAATACAGCCAATCCTGTTTTTAAATAACGGAATTTATCCATCACATTGCTCAACAGGAAGAACAATGAACGCAGGCCAATAATGGCAAATATATTACTGAAAAACACAATGTAAGGGTCTTTGGTGATGGAGAAAATAGCAGGAACTGAGTCTACGGCAAAAATAACATCGGTAAATTCTATCACCAAAAGAACAATAAACAAGGGGGTTATATAATTTTTATTGTTTTTTCTTACTATAAAATGTTGTTTCACATAGCGGGGATAAACAGCAAAATGTTTGGCAGCGAATTTTACGATAGGGTGCTTATCAGCATCCATTTTTTCTTCTTTGTTACGGGTAATAAACATTTTAATACCGGTAAAGATGAGCAGTAAACCGAAAATATAGAGGACCCACTCAAATTTTTGGATAAGGGCCGAACTCAGAAAGATAAAAATAAAACGCATCACAATAGCACCAATGATACCCCAGAACAATACCCTTTTATAATACTTCTGCTGAACTCCAAAAGCAATAAATATCAATATCATCACAAATACATTGTCAACAGATAAGGCATATTCTATCAGATAACCCGTCAGGTATTCAAGCGAAAGGTTGTTGCGATAGACCGATAAAGCAGATTCAAAATCCAGCCCATCAATATTAATGGCATGGTCATGAATGTCAATAATATGATTCAGCTTTTCCAAGGAATCGATTCCATGAATTAAATCGCCATGTGTTCTGATAATCATGTAAAACAGCAAAGAAATACTGACCCAGACAATCGTCCATGTGATAGATTCTCTGAATGTAACCACATGGCTTTTCTTTCCTACCACAACCAAGTCAATAAAAAGCATGAGTAAGATAAATGCTACAAAGCCCGAGAAAAAAATAATTTCATTCCAATTCATAAAAAGTTTTTATTAGCCTACAAAAATAATTATTTTAATCTATAGAAATACATGAAAAATCAAAAAAGAGTATGCTTATTTGATTTTAATCCAAATTGCGTATTAATAAATGAGTAATTGATTTAATTTTTGTAATTCAATAAAAGAAATTTGAATAAAAATAAAACGGGAGGCTTTCATATCAATTCGTCCGAAAACCTCCAATATTAATTTTTCCTCCAAAATAATGCTTTTTAGCAGATTCTTTAAATAACTTAAGTGATTGTTCAGTAATTCATCAATTTTTTTAAAAATGTTCTTAAACCATTATTTACAGCGTTTTAGAATAAAGTCCCTAAAATCCTAAAAGTCTAAACACCTAATAGCTTTTAAATCAATATATTTCAGGTTTTCCTATAAATTTGCCTTCCAGCCTGCCATTGCAACAATAAACCCCTGGAAGCAAGAAAAATGATAAAGGCCAGCCAAAGCCCGTTGTTTCCCATTCCATTGAAAACAAGGAAATACAAAGGGAAAAACAGCAGTACAACAGAGATAATCATTGAATTCCGCATGGCTACAGAAGCGGTACAGCCAATATAAATACCATCCCACAAAAAGGCTGTAAAACTGGCAAGCGGGATCAGGTATATCCAAAATAAATAATGATTGGCTGTAGCCAGTGTTTCGATGTTATCGGTAAGTACATTCAGTATGATTTTTCCAAAAAGCAAAAATATCAGGGTAAATGCTATACAGATTCCACCACCCCATACAAAAAGCCTTTTAACTGTTTTTCTGATCAGTATTTTATCATTGCCTCCATAATATCTTCCTACCAGCGATTCTGCAGCAAAGGCAAAACCATCCATAAAATAGGAAAAAAAGATAAGGAACTGATAAAGAAGCGTATTGGCTGCCAGAACAGTTTCTCCAAGTTGAGCAGAACGGACGGTGAAATACGAAATCGTAAGTATGAGCAATATCGTCCGGATGAAGATATCTTTATTGACAGCCAGAAAGTTACGAAAAGGTTTGAGGTCTTTTAACTGAGCGAATGTAAAAGAGCCAAATATTTTCCCGTAATGCCTGTAAACAATCCAGACAGCGAACAACAATGCAGTATATTGTGCCAGCAAAGAAGCCAGCGCAATGCCTTCGGCTTTCATCCCCATTACCTTGACAAAGAAAAGGCTGTAGAGAATATTGATTCCATTTACAAAAATTGCAATTGCCATAGGTGTTCTGGCATTCTGCATACCAATCAGCCAGCCAATGATGGCCATAAGGGCAATGGTGGCTGGAGCGGCATATACTCTGATATAATAATACTGTGAAACAATATTTTCTACTGCGGTGCTGGCTCCCACGAGTTTAAAAGTCACGATGGCAATGGGTTTTTGCAGCAGTATAATGGCAATACCACAAATAACTGCCAGTGTGAGTGAGCGAGCCAGCACCATAACTGCTTCCGGGAAATTGCGACGTCCATAAGCCTGGGCGGTAAAACCACTGCTCCCCATCCTGAGAAAACCAAAAGCCCAAAACAGAATATTGAAAATCATGCTTCCGATGGCAATGGCTCCGATATAGGTCTGCGAACCCAGATGTCCCATCAATCCTACATCCACCAGTCCAAGTAAAGGGATGGAAATATTACTGATGACATTGGGTATGGCTAATCGGAGTATCTTTTTGTTCACTTATTTTATTGGTATATTTTTAGATTTATAAATCTACATTTAAACTTAAAACTATCAGTTATTCCTTTTTTGGCTAAGTAAATTTTTAGCAGCTTCACGTGCATAATCCATATAAGATTGTTTATCGCTCATTATTTTTATCAGCTCCTGAGTTGAATGATTCCTGAAATTTTCTTCAAATTCTTTAACCTTATTGGCAAATTCAGCAGTAGTTAATATTTCTGATCCTAACCCTCTGTCAATTACTGGTATATTATAGTATGTCGTTTTGTAAGCTATATTTATAAACTTTAATATATCAAGTGGTTCACATATTAGATTTGTGATAATAAAACGTTTTCTTTCTTTTAAAATAAGCATTATATATTCAAATGAAGATTGACTGTAGCGGGCTTTAGAATCTTTGTCGACCAGCACATGATAAACTGCAACGATTTCATTTTGGGGAATCTTAATTTCATATTTTCCTTTACGGATAATAATTGTAGAGGATGAATGATCAAGCGTTACTGTTTTGTTGAAGTCTTCAAAAAGATAAGTCAATGTAAGGTAAATGGGTGCTGAATAAATGACCAAAAAAAAGATCATAAAAGCAATTAGTATCCATTTGTCTTGATTGTCAAGCTTATTGGGAACTGCATTAATCAGGAACAAACAAAAAATTATTGAAAAAATTGTCAATAATAAAAAAACAACCAGTTTCTTAATTCTTAATTTATAAGTTATCATATTTAATTTTTGCGTATTTCAGATAATTTGGCATATAGTTCAACAGAGTGTATTTTTTACTCACTTATTGTCCTTTATATTTTCGGAAAGCGAAAGTAATGTTTTTCCTAGATCCGATGATTGAAGAAGGAGGAATTGCTTATTTTGTCAATCTTTATTTATTTATAGAGGAAATATACCTGATTACTCACTACAGTCATTTTTTCTACAAAAAGATAATTGATTTTTGTTTCATTTTCGAAATACTGTTAGAATAAGTAGAATCACCCGCTAATATTATATCTAAAAACCCATCATTATTATAATCATGTCAGGCTGCTGAACAATACACTTTACACCATAATTAAAATCGGATTTGTGATTTTGGTTATAGTATTATTCCCGTTATTATTATAAAGCCATGAATAATTCGTGGAATAATTATCACCAACTATAAATAAATTGAGTGTTCCATTGTTATCATAATCACCCCATATTGCAGAATTTGACAATAATCCTTCCAGAACAAAGCCAGTCAGTTCCATACAAATCTGAGCTTTTACAAAAAAAATCAACAATATTGCAATTCACAAGAATATAATTTTTATAAAAAACAATAATACCCATCCCTGTCAGGGCTATTAATTATCACCTCTTATTCAAACAATTCCTTTTGCTTATTGATTTTTATTCTGCCCAGATGCTTATATGCCATTTCGGTAACTTCTCTGCCACGGGGTGTGCGCATCATATAACCTTCCATAATCAGGAAAGGTTCATACACTTCTTCAATGGTTCCTGAATCTTCGCCAACGGCTGTTGCTATGGTAGTTAAACCAACCGGTCCGCCTTTGAATTTATCAATAATGGTAGATAAAATCCGATTATCCATTTCATCCAGCCCGTTTTTATCGACATTCAGAGCATTCAATGCATATTGAACAATGGGCAAATCAATACTGCCGCTTCCTTTTATCTGCGCAAAGTCGCGGACACGACGCAACAATAAATTGGCAATACGTGGAGTTCCCCGACTACGGCGGGCAATTTCAGATGCAGCTTCCTTTACAATTCCAATTTTTAAAATATCGGCAGAGCGTATAATGATTTTTTCCAGTACTATGGCATCGTAGTATGATAATCGTGAATTAATGCCAAAGCGGGAACGTAAAGGGGCTGTCAGAAGTCCTGAACGCGTGGTGGCTCCAATCAACGTAAAAGGGTTTAATGCAATTTGCACACTTCTGGCGTTAGGTCCTGATTCTATCATGATGTCAATCTTATAATCTTCCATGGCCGAATACAGGTATTCTTCAACCACAGGTGACAAACGATGAATTTCATCGATAAAAAGCACGTCATTTTCTTCCAGGTTGGTGAGCAAACCGGCTAATTCGCCGGGTTTGTCCAGTACAGGACCTGATGTTATTTTAATATTTACATTGAGTTCGTTGGCAATAATATAGGATAATGTAGTTTTACCTAAACCAGGTGGACCATGTAACAAAACATGATCCAGTGCTTCACCCCTTAATTTAGCAGCTTCCACAAATATTTTTAGATTTTCTACAACCTGAAACTGGCCTGCAAAACTATCGAAAAATGAGGGTCGCAATGCTCTTTCATATTCTTTCTCAGCTGAATTAAGCTGTTCCCCACTGGCATCTAAATTTTCATTCATAAAAATTAACAATAAATAACTTCATGTGAAACATTTTTGTAAAAAAAAACGTACACTATGACTAAAAAATATATAATTTAGCTAAATTAAATAAATAATCAATTAAAACGGAAAGTTATGAAAGAAATAATTGTAGCTATTGATTTTTCAAAAGGATCTTTATATGCTTTAGAACTTGCTATTGATATTGCGAACAAGACCGATGCAAATATTATGATGGTCTGGGTTGACAGTGAAACGGATACTGATACCGAGTTTTTTGGTTCAGGTAGTGAAGCAAGAAACGATGCAAAAATGCATATTGAAAAGATTCAAACGGAATATCAACCGAAATTAGTGAATGGCACACTAAGCTATAAACTCAGAAAAGGCAGGGTTTACAGTGAAATTGCCAATCAGGCAAAATATAATGATGCTGAATTAATCATTGCAGGTACACATGGCGCTTCAGGTTTTGAGAAAATGTGGATGGGAAGCAATGCATTCAGAATTGTTACTTACGCTCCCTGCCCTGTTATTACGATAAGATATGGTTTTAATTTCAATAAAAAACTTGAAAAAATCATACTACCAATTGACAGCTCAGCAGATACCCGGCAAAAAGTTCCTTTTACCTGTAAAATGGCAAAATACTTTGGTGCTGAAATTCATATATTAGGACTTTATACTACAACATTAAAAGCAATAAGACGCAAAGTTGATACTTATGTTGAACAAGTTGAGAAATATTTAAATGAAAACAATGTCAAACATGTAACCAGTTTTTTGGAAGCTGACAATACGACAACAACTACCATTGAATATTCACAACAAATCAATGCTGATCTGGTTGTAATTATGACAGAACAAGAAAAAACTGCAGCCAATTTCTGGTTAGGTCCTTATGCTCAGCAAATGGTAAACAACAGTCCTATTCCTGTGTTAAGCATTCAACCCATTGAAATTAATAATTCAGCAAGGTAATTTTGCTACATGAATAAAGTCTTTATTATACTATTATTGTTTGTTTTTACTATTAATGTAAATGCTCAATCTGGCATTGCTGGTAATTCAGAAATTATCCAGGATGAAAAAATTGACCAATTGCTTAATAAGCATTTAAAAGTCAACGAAATAGCAAATACAATACCGGGATTTAGAATTAATATTTTTTTTCAATCAGGTAATAATTCAAAAACAGGAGCCATGCAGTGTAAGACCCTGTTTAATGCAAAATATCCTGATATAGAAGCCTATGTTGTATACGAAGAACCCAATTTTAAAGTTAAAATCGGCGATTTTAGAACAAGAATGGAAGCCAGAGGGTTTGTACAACAAATAAAAACAGAATTTCCCGATGCTTTTGTAATCTTAGATCAAATAAACTTTCCGAAAATAAGTGAATAATCTAAAAAAGGCTATTTTAAACAATAGCCTTTTTTTCTCTCCTTTTATAATCTATTATCAATAGAATATCACTTACATCCTTTATGCTTTTCCATCATTTAAAAAGCAAATCTTACTCTTCTGTATATCAATTATCTATAAATTTATTATGTAATTTTAACAAAATAACTATAAATTTAGTTGCATAACTATATTTTTAGTTGTATATTTGCATCGAAATTAAAAACAAAAAAATGAAAGAATTAACAAAAGCAGAAGAACAGTTAATGCAAATCATTTGGGAAATCAAACAAGGCTTTGTAAATGATTTTCTTGATCACATGGAAGAACCCAAACCTGCATATAATACTGTTTCAACCATTGTCAGGATTTTAGAGAAAAAAGGATTTGTAGGTTATATCGCTTATGGGAAAACACATCAATACTACCCTTTAATTTCCAAAGAAGACTATCGTAAAGAATTGATGGGTGGTGTTGTTAAAAATTATTTCAGCAATTCCTTTCAACAATTGGCATCTTTCTTTGCAGAAGGCAAACAGTTATCCCTTAAGGAACTTGAAGAATTAAGAATTATTGTTGACAAGGAAATAAACATGCACAAAAAATAATCTCCCATGGAAACCTTCATTCTTTATCTTATTAAATCAAGTTTATTTCTGGGTTTATTGATTATTTTTTATCGTATAACCTATAAAAAAGAAACATTCTTTTTATTGAACAGGCTTTTCTTGTTGATTGCAATCTTAAGTTCAGTTATATTTTTCCCGTTTCTGAAAGCAATGTCATTTATACCCACCCAAATCCTGCCTCAGATTTCAGATTTACAAGCAATAGCATTAAATCCTATCGTTATATATGGTAAGGAATCAGCAAACCAAAATGGGTTGATGCTTATTTTAATAACATATTTTACCATCGTAGGTATGCTGTTGATTAGATTTATTTTTCAGATTGTGCAAATTATGCGCTTATATTCTAAATCAAAATTCCATCATGCAACTTCAAACTATATATATACGGATGATCATCCCCCATTTTCTTTTTTTCATTTAATATTTATCAACTCAGGCAACAATATTAAGGATACTGCACGAATTATTGCTCATGAAAAGGTTCATGTGAAACAGTATCATACGTTGGATATTTTGTTGGTTGAAGTGGTATGTATCTTTCATTGGTTTAATCCGTTTATCTGGTGGTATCGTACTTCAATACGCGAAGTTCATGAATACATTGCCGATCAGGGTGTAATTAATTCAGGATACGAAAAGCAAGGCTATCAATCACTTTTGCTTTCAGTTGCAACAGGGTCAAATTTGATGAAGCCGGAAAATAATTTTAATTCATTAATCAAAAAACGTATTATCATGATGACAAAACCGAAATCAAAAGGTATTTCATTGGCAAAATATTTGCTGATATTACCGATGTTTATTATTTTATCTTTAAGTGCTTCATTAAAAACAAATGAAGTATATGCTAATGTTAAAGAAGAGTTGAGTATGAACTCGCAAGCTTTACTGATAACTTCGGTTATACCAAACAAAAATCAGTCTGCTTCTGAAAACCCACAACAAAAACCTAAAAAAAAGACAGCAGAAAATGATGTTTTTACAGTAGTCGAAGTCCCACCTGAATTTATAGGTGGAGAAAATGCAATGATGAATTTTATAAAAGAAAATGTTTCATATCCAAAGGAAGCGAGAGAAAAAGGGATGCAAGGAACTGTATATGTTACATTCGTTGTAGAAGCCGATGGTAAAGTTTCAAATGTAAAAGTCTTAAGAGGTGTTAATCTATTAATAGATAAGGAAGCTATAAGGGTTGTAAAA
>CAIUKU010000032.1 GCA_903899825.1 uncultured Bacteroidales bacterium
GACTATTTTATCGATATAAGATATAGTAATTATTAGTATTAAAGAAGGAGAAAAGATGGCAGAAAAATTTGAGAGAAATTGTAGGATGTGCGTGAACAGTTTTGGCTACATCATAAATGGTAGATTCCACCTGCATAAAAGCAGCAGCTTCCGCTATCATATCGGTAGCATTGGGTGCTACGATCTGTACACCTAATACTTCTCCATATTTTTTATCTGAAAGCATTCTTACAAAGCCAAGGTTTTCGCCTTCAATAATGGCTTTCCCATTAGAGAAAAGTGAGAATTCACTTACTTTATATTCTGTACCATTTTCTTTAATTTCAGCTTCTGTAAGTCCAATCTGAGCAACTTCAGGTACAGTGTACATATTCATCGGGAATTTTTTGATATCAATGATTTCACTGATTCCTTTGATATGATTAATCACGTTAAGTCCTTGGGCTGAAGCAATATGGGCATAAAAACTTTTTCCGTTCACATCGCCAATTGCAAAAATTGATGGGAAATTCGTCGTAAAATATTCATCAGTTATTAAAAACCCGTTTTCGGATTTTAAGGCAATTTCCGATTCAGGTAGTATACCTTTACGCATTTTGCTGTTGACAAATAAGTTACACGGTATATGGATTTCGCCTGAAACCAGTGCTCCATTGCTGTATTCATATTGTTTAAGATCTGTATCTACATCAAAAATGATTTTAATTCCACTCTTTTGTAAAAGGTTTTTCATATAATCCGAAACATAGGTATCGGCCAGCGGCATTATTTTTGAGTCAGGAACTAGTAAGGTAACTTTCTTTTCAATCAGGTTAAAAAACTGAGCCAGTTCAACTGCAACAGTATTCTGACCGAAAACAACAATATTTTCCGGTAAATCTCTGTCTTTGAATAAATCCCATATATTAACAGTGATGTCTTCCAATGTTGGATTGTTTACTTTTTCTTGTCTTGAACCGGATGCTATAATTATATTCTTGGTTTCTATAAGTCTGTTATCTACTAAAACAGAATGTTCTGATATAATTTTAGCTGTTCCGCTGATGAATTCCACACCGTTTTTTTTGAAAAGGAAGTTTATTCCGGCGCCTAATTTTCTAACAATACCATCGGTTCTTTTGATGGTTTGTTTCCAGTCGAAGCCAATTGCTTTAGTGTCAATTCCTGTTATGCCAAAGCCGGATGCATCTTTTTTGATTTTCTGAAAAAATTTTGCACTTTCAATGATTGATTTAGAAGGTATACAGCCCCAATTCAAACACATACCTCCGATTTTATCTTTTTCGATAATTGCAGTTTTCAGGCCCAGCTGTCCGGCTCTGATCGCAGTAACATATCCTGCAGGACCTGAGCCAATTATTACTATATCGTATTGCATTTTATTTTCTTTTTAAATTGATTAATCCATTATTAATGAAACAGGATCCGATAAGTAGTCCATAATCTGGTTGACAAAACGTGCTGTTTCTCCACCATCCACTATCCGGTGGTCAACAGAAAGTGACAATGGCATAATGGTTCCGGGAACTACTGCATCTTCTTTTACAACTGGTTTTTTTAATATTCTTCCGATGCCTAAAATTGCTGCCTGTGGATAATTAATGACAGGAACTGCAAATTGTCCGCCGATAGAACCAAAACTTGTAATAGTAAAAGTGCCGTCTTTCATGTCATCCATGGTGATTTCACGTTTACGGGTTTTTTCTGAAATTTCATTGATTTTTTGAGCAATCTGAAAAATGCTGAGTTTATCAACGTCTTTTATTACAGGTACAATTAGACCATCTTCTGTATCAACCGCTATGCCAATATTATAATAATGCTTGTAAATCATCTGGTTGTTTTCCATATCCAGTTGAGCATTAAGGGCTTTGAATTTCTTCAATGCCAGTGCAGTAGCTTTCAATACGAAGGGCAAATAACTAAGTTTAACTTGTTTCTCAAGAAATTTTCCTTTGTATTTTTCACGTATACGAACCAGTTCACTTACTTCAACTTCATCAAATACCGTCATGTGAGCAGCATTGTGTTTTGATTGAATCATGTTGCGGGCAATGGTTTTTCTTAACTGAGTAAGTGGTTTTAGTTCAAGCCTTTCTTCTTCAGTAACGATTGTATTTGATTTAGTGGAAGATACTGTATTTTTCTGAAGATGACTTTGAATGTCTTCTTTCATCACTCTGCCGGCAGGTCCGCTTCCTTTAACCAAATCAATGTTAACTCCAAGTTCTTTTGCCATTGCACGGGCAACGGGAGTAGCAAGTACTTTCCTTGTTGATTTTTGAACATCCGCTTTCTTTTCTGAAGTTCCTTCTTCGCTGGCAGGTAAATATGCATTGTTACCAGCTATTTCAAGTGTGCCAACAACTCCGGCTCCTTCTTCTTTGACTGCTTCTGTATTTTTAGCTTCTTCAACAGCAGCAGCACCGGAAACACCTTCGATTTCTATTTCAACCAATGCATTTCCTACATGTATTGTTTCTCCAACTTTACCATAAATGGCTGAAATAGTACCGGATTTTGGAGATGGGATATCGGCAACAACTTTGTCGGTTTCCATTTTTACCAAAGCATCACCTGATTTAATCTGCTGTCCTTTGGCTACATACCATTCAACAATGGTACCTTCGTCAAGTCCTTCTCCAATATCAGGAAAATTAAAAATATATCTCATAGCGTATTAGTATTTAACGGTTCTTTCAATTTCATAAAATATTTTTTCAGGACTGATCATATAAAAGTGTTCACCTTTTGGAAGTGGAACTATAGTATCAAAACCTGTAACTCTTTTTGGAGGTGCTTCCAGATGCAGAAAGGCTTCTTCGCTAATAATAGCTGCAATTTCAGCACCTATTCCAAAGCTTGTTGGACCTTCGGCAACCGTAATAATTCTTCCTGTTTTTTTAACTGAAGCTGCGATGGTTTCTTTGTCAATGGGATAAATGGTTCTTAAGTCAATCAATTCTACTGAAATGCCCGCTTCTTTTGCCATTTGCATTGCTTTTTGAACTTCCCTGACCAAAGCACCATAAGCAACCACTGTTACATCAGTTCCTGTGCTTATTACTTTAGCTTTACCTATTGGGACTGTAAATTTTTCCTCTGCAACTTCCTGTTTGATGGCCCTGTATATCCTTTTTGGTTCCATAAATATAACAGGATCATTGCTTTCAATTGCTGAAATCAATAAGCCTTTTGCATCATGTGGTGTTGAAGGTATCACTACTTTAAGCCCGGGAATATGTCCGTAAATTGCTTCCATACTTTCAGAATGGTGTTCGAGGGCGTTAATTCCACCACCATATGGCATTCTGATTACCATAGACATATTAAACCTGCCTCTGCTTCTGTTATGTAGCCTTGAAACATGTGAAATTATCTGATTCAATGCAGGATATGCAAATCCTGAAAACTGCATTTCTACTACAGGTCTGAGACCAGCTGCTGCCATTCCGACTGCTGTTCCAACGATGGCTGATTCAGCCAGAGGGGAATCAAAAACTCTTTCGACTCCATATTTTAACTGTAATCCTTCGGTAACTCTGAAAACGCCACCTTCAACGCCAACATCCTCACCGTAAACAATTACATTTCTGTCTTCTGCTAATTTTATATCTAATGCATCATTTACTGCATTTACCATATTCATTACTTTCATTTTCTTGCCTCCTTCCACTTCATAAAATTCTCGTATTCGTTTTGCTGTTTTTTCAAATCTTCTGGCATTTCGTCGTAC
Source organism: uncultured Bacteroidales bacterium (assembly GCA_903899825.1). Taxonomy (GTDB): domain Bacteria; phylum Bacteroidota; class Bacteroidia; order Bacteroidales; family JACABE01; genus JACABE01. The sequence goes on from CAIUKU010000032.1 coordinate 3,737, forward strand.
ATATATTTGAAAACATCTTCTAATTTATAGGCAGGGTAATTTTCTGCTTCTTCAAATTGTCGGTCAACTTCAAGTTTGTATTCTTCGACCAATTGATCTTCTTCTTTTTGTGACCATAGTTTTTTGCTGATCAGATAGGCTTTTAGTCTTTTCAACGGATCAGTGCAATCCCATGCTTCTTCTTCTTCTTTGGTACGGTATTTTGTTGGATCGTCGGATGTTGTGTGAGCTCCTTTTCGGTATGTAACAGCTTCAATCAATACAGGTCCATTTCCAGCAAGTGCTTGTTCAGATGCATTTTTTACTGCCTGATACATGGCAAATATATCGTTTCCATCTACCTGTATACCTTTTATTCCATAAGCTATAGACTTAATTGCTATCCCTTTCGACATGGTCTGCATTTTAAAAGGAGTAGAAATACCATATTGGTTATTTTGAACTATAAATATGACAGGTGCTTTCCAAACTCCTGCAAAATTTAAGGCTTCATGAAAATCACCTTCAGAAGTACCCCCGTCACCTACAAAAGCATAAACAACCTGCTCTTTTTTATTATAATTTATTTCGTAACCTATTCCTGCTGCATGGAGTAATTGAGATGCAATAGGAACCGAAGTTGGTAACATATTATTGGCATTCTTAAATACATTTCCGTCTTCATGTCCCATAAATACAAGAAATAATTCTTTTAAAGTAGCACCTTTTGCCAGGTAAGCACCCATTTCTCGAAAAGCTGGTACTAACCAGTCTTCATTTCTCATTACCATTGCTGTAGCTCCGGAAATGGCTTCTTGTCCATAATTGGGAGGGTAGGTGTAAATTCGTCCCTGACGTTGATAAGAAACAGTCTGTAAATCAGCTGTACGGGCAAATAGCATATCTTTGTATGCTTTTATCAATCGTTCATTGCTTATTTCGGGCATCCATTTCTTATTGATAACTTTTCCATCATTATCAATTACCCGGAATATCTTTTCGTTGATAGGATTATATTCTTCAAACATTATGTAAAATTTTGGTTTTTTAAAGTCGTATACAGAACAATAAATTATCAGAAAGGTTCATAAGAATCGGAATGATTTTGAATTTATTTCACCGGAATGTTTTTCATCTCATCCAGGATTTTAATGATTTTATCTAATTTCTCAACATCCAACGCATCCAGCTTCTTTGTAAGTGCTTCGATTTCAAGCTTAGCTTCTTTATTTGTCTGGTAATCAGATTCAGCATGCATGCGGTCTCTCTCGTTCTGGCGGTTTTGAGCCATCATTATAATGGGAGCTGCATAAGCTGCCTGAGTAGAAAAAACCAGATTGAGCAAGATAAAAGGATAAACATCCCAATGAGAAATAAATCCAATAACGTTTAATCCCATCCATAAAAAAACAAGAATGGTCTGAATGATGATAAATTTCCAGGAACCCATACCTGCAGCTACATAATCAGCTAAACGATTACCAAAAGATGAACTATCTATGTGTTTTTGGTGCCAGTTTTTTTGATTTTTCATATTTGTTGTATCTGTATTTTTTTAATAAACCCAAAAGTAATACAAATAAATGATTTAGTAAAAACTTTATCTTTTAGAAATTTTAGATTTTGATTCTCAGTCTTTGTCTCTTTTCACTTAATCGCCCTATCGCTCTCTCGCCAAGTTCGCATAATTCGATCCCTCGCTATGTTCGCCCCCTCGCTAAATTCGCTTTATTCGCACCCTCGCATATTTCGCTCTCTCGCCAAGTTCGCATAATTCGCTCCTTCGCTAAGTTCGCTCTATCGCTTATTTCTCTTTCTTTCTAAATTCGCTCTTCTGCTTATTTCGCTTATTTCGCTCCC
>CAIUKU010000033.1 GCA_903899825.1 uncultured Bacteroidales bacterium
CAACCATTCCTGTCAGAAATTTTGGAGGTTATAATAATATCAACTATTTTATGGAAGGTGTCTGTACTGTTAATTCTGGAACGACAATTACTATTCCTGCCGGAATTGTTTTTAAATCGAATTATGCAAGTGGATTTAATGTAAATGGACGTTTAAACATAGAGGGTACAACTTTAAATCCGGTTGTTTTTACCAATGATAAGGATGATAACTATGGAAATCCTGCTGATATGAACCAGAATGGAACTGCAACATTACCTCCAAGTGGTATATGGAATGGTTGGGCTGGAAACTGGATTACTTTCAATGATGTGAGTAATGACTCAAGTATTGTTAAAAATACTGTTTTTAAGTATGGAGATATTGGAGTATCTGCTTTAAGCGCTTCACCAACAGTAGATTCAGTTAGATTTGAAAACCTTTATTATGGAGTGGATATGAATGGTGTTTCTGCACCAAAAATAGACCATTGCATTTTCCATAATCTGTTGTATTATCCAATGCAAATCTCTTTGGTTTCTTACCCTGCATCCTCTGCAAATAATTTAATATCAGGTTCTACCTATAAAGTAGTTAAAGTAAGAGATGAAACATTGACCCAGGATGTTACATTACCTAAACGTTCTTTTGGCGGAATAAGTAATATTTCTTACCTTTTCGGAAATTATACAATAGGTACTGGTGCGGTTTTAAATATAAATCCGGGTGTTGTTTGCAAATTTAATGGTGGTGGAATCACTGTAAATAAAGGTATGATTGCTGATGGAGGTTTTTCTGCTGACAGCAATATAGTATTTACTGATTATCGTGATGATTTTTATGGTGGTGATGCAAATGCTGATTCATCTGCTTCTATACCTGCCATGGCTAGCTGGAATGGAATTACATTCAATGACCAGTCATTAGACCCGCTCTGCCATTTAAAACATTGCTTTATTAAATATTCATATTACGGGATTTATACTACAAGTGCAAGCCCTCAGGTTACTTATAGTACAATTACAAATAATTACTATGGTGTATATGCAACAGCTGCTTCAAATCCGGTATTTAATTATTGCGATTTTAATGATAATTACTACTGGTCAATTAACAATGTAGATAAATCATTTGTAATAGACGCTACGAATTGCTGGTGGGGCAGTAACTTAGGTCCTATACAGACCAATTCAAGTGGTAACGGTACAAGTGTTCAGGAATTAATTACTACTGCTGTTAACTATCAGCCATTCAAAACAACCGGTTCAGGCAATCCATTGATGGGTGATGTTAGTCTGAATGGGAGTGTTCAAGCATACGATGCTTCACTTGTATTACAAAGTGCAGTAAGTTTAATAAGCCTGAATCCTACACAACTTCAGGTAGCTGATGTGAGTGCTGCTGCTGGTGTTACAGCTTATGATGCTTCACTTATTTTACAATATGTAATTGGCTTAATTCAATCTTTTCCTGCTGAAATGACAAAATCGCCTCTTGCTGCAGCCAGTTCTGCACAATTAACTGTTGGAGGTGCCTCTGCCGGCTATAATCAGGATGTAATGATACCATTACAATTAACAAATGTATCGGGAATGTATTCAACAGATATTAAAATTAAATATGATCCGGCTTATTTACAATTTACCAGTGTATCAAATTTTATAACGGGTATGAATCATCTGTATTCCATTGATAGCATCAATGGTATTTTATCAATTGCTATGGCAGGAACAGATCCGATTAATTCAGATCTTATATTAGCACAATTAAATTTTCATACCATTTCACAATCAACTCACCCAATAACTACAATGTTGACGGTTGTAAAATTTCTTTCAAATGAAAATGATATGACTTTAGCTGCAATAAGCGGAAGTATAACAATAACGGATAATTCAACAAATATTCCGACCATAGCCGCGAATGGGGCAGGAGGCGTTTTTCTGGTATATCCAAATCCTTCAACTTCAGATGCAGTCATATCTTATGAGTTATATGCTGACCATCAAATGGTAAATATTGAAGTGTATAACATGATTGGGCAAAAAATTGCAAGTCTTGTAAATGAAACCAAAGGGGCTGGAAAATATTCAGTTTCTGTTTCAAATCAAGGAAAACCTCTCAGTTATGGTTCTTACCTGATAAGGTTTACAATAGGTGGATTATCACAATCGCAAATTTTTCAAGTTGTACGATAAATTGCTTTTCCGTCAATTTATATAAGACGGAAAGCTTTTTTGAAGATTTTTTTTTTAACTTCAAATATTAAAAGCAATGAGAAAATATAGAATAATATTATTATTTCTGATGATACTGCTGAACTGCTTATCACAAGCTCAGCCAATAGCGATGCGTTTTCCCGATACAACTGTAGTTGCAGGAAATAACATTGATATTCCTATTTATGTTGATACCAGCCTGACAGCTAAAAATGTAATGTCCTATATGTTGCAATTTACATTTAGTCAATATAATCTCCAACCCTTAGCAGTAATAGTTGGAGGCAGCATAAGTGCATCATTTGGTAATCCTGCTGTTAATTTTTCTGTTCCCGGAAAGATCTCTATTGCAGGGGCTGGCTTAACTCCATTATCCGGTTCCGGAGTATTTATTTATATTCGCTTTAAAGCAATGCAATCAGGTAGTTTATATTTAAACTTTACGGGTCAGAATTTTAATTTCTTTAATGAAGGTAACCCTGAAATGAGTTTCAGAGATGGGTATGTATACGTCTATCCCCCTCCTTCAATAAATGTGTATCCGGATAATGGAATTATTACCAAAGGAGAACAACTTCAATTCTATGTTTCAGGAGGAACTCCTCCATATCAATGGTCAGTTACCAATCCTTCTGTAGCTGGTATAAATTCGTCAGGATTACTTACAGCATCTCAGCATGGAGTAACAAAAGTTGTTGCTCAGGACAATGACGGTATTAAGGATACCACAGATCTTATTGAGATAAGGGCAATGCGACTCAGCATACCAACTAACCTGAGTCAATGGCAGGGATCAATAATTGATGTGCCTGTTCATACAACAGATCTGACAGGTTTGAATATATTTTCTGGTAAGTTTTCTATCAGTTTCAATCAGAATATACTCACGGCTGTTGGTATAGTTCAAAATGGGACACTTCTGGCTGCTTATCCTTCTCCTTCAATTAATATCAATAATCCCGGCTTATTTTCAATGGCTTTTGCCGGATTAACTCCTTTAACCGGAAGCGGAACGCTTATTTATATCAGGTTTCAGGTAACTGCTCAAAATACATACGGTTCAGGTATTAATTTTGTTAATGGACTTTTTGATGAAGAATTCTTACCCAATTTTACGGATGGACATTTTGATGTTATTAGTTTGCCTGTTTTATCTGTTTCTCCAAACACCGGTTCATTGGTTGCAGGAGAAACACAACAATTTACAGTTAATGGTGGTGGAATTCCTCCTTTTAGCTGGAGTGTAGATGATACTGCGGCAGCTTCTGTTGATCAAAATGGTTTGCTCACCGCAAAAAGGAGCGGGATAATACATATAAGTGTTCATGATTCTATTGGTGCAACAGCTGTTTCAGAGGGTTTTCAACTATACGATACCAGAATTAATATGCCGGATATAGGAGCTTGTCCTACTTCAACTTTTTTTTATTACCCGGTTCACATTAGTTCACTTCCAGTGGGAGAATCTGTTTTGTCAGTACTGGCTAAAATTACTTATAATTCCTTTTATCTGACATTTATTGACATTGAGTCTACATCAACCCTCACCCAGGGATGGACTTATTTGAAAAATGCAAGTCCCGGACAGGTTATTTTAGCCGGATCAGGTACAACAGCATTTAATACTGAAGGAACAATATTTAAACTTAAATTTAGTTTTAAACCTGATTTTACTTTTGGTTCAATGGCTAATGTTAATTTGCAAAGTATTACACTGAATGAAGGTATTCCTTTGCCATTGCCATATTGCTTTGGAAATATTTATGGCAGTTATCCCTGGCCTGCTTTAGATATAAATGGTAATGCAACCGTTACCCAAGGACAACAGGGAGTTCAATATTCTGTACCTGTAATTTTTGCTGCATCAGATTATATATGGACATTGCCTGTTGGTGCTACGATAGTTTCCGGAAATAATACCAATACAATAACTGTTAATTATTCAGATACAGCAATTTCCGGAAATATTACAGTCAAGGGTCATAATGATTGCGGCGATGGATCTATATCAAGTTTAGCAATTAATGTTATACCAATACCTCCTGTTTCAACATTTTTTGAATCAGTTTCAAATGAATGGGAAAATGCTGATAATTGGGATCATGGCGTCCCCGGATCTATTACCAGTGCATTTATTGCTCCAACAAAATTAGCAATTGTAAACTCAAACAACTATCAATGTCGTAATCTCACCATTACTCCTTTAGGTAAATTAACCATTAATTCAAATAGAGATTTAAAAATAAACGATACTTTAACATTGCAGTCAGATGTGAATGGAAGTGCTTCTCTTATTACCAATGGTAGTTTAAATTTATCTACTGCAATTATTCAACGTTATATTGAAGTGAATAATACAGATGAATTTCATCAGCTCTCTTCTCCTGTAGTTAATCAATTGATTAGTGATGGATTTAGCCCTTCTACAGAAAGTTTTTATGCATGGAGTGAAGGCAATGATAGCTGGATTCCATATGAAAACCCTGCTTTTATTGGGTTGAATGGCAGTAATAGTTTTGTTCCCGGCAGGGGATATGCAGTTACTTATCAAACAACTTCAACAAAAAACTTTTCAGGCAACTTAAACAATGCCAGCATTAATACACTTTTAACCTTAACAGGGGGTATATATACCGGTTGGAATTTTATAGGAAATCCTTATCCTTCGGCCATCAACTGGAATACTGCTTCAGCTTATAACAGAAGTATGCTCGAAAATACAGGTATTGATGACCGTGCTTACTGGGTATGGAATCCTGTAACAGGTAATTATGGTTGCTATATCTCAAACGGTTTATCCGGTACCAATGGAGTTACTAATTTCATTGCTTCCATGCAGGGTTTTTGGGTGAAAGTTTTTACATCAGGAAGTTTTAGTGTAAATAACTCAGCCAGAGAACATGCCTCACAACCCTGGCTTAAGTCATCTGCTGCCGATGCAAACTCAATCCGATTAAAAGTCAGTTTGTTGGAAAATAATTACAGCGATGAAATGATGATTAATTTTGGAAACATGAACGATGCAGGTGGAGCCGAAAAAATGTTCAGTCTCTATCAGGATGCACCGGGCCTTTATTCAACTAAACTCAATAAAAAATGGAGCATTGATAATTTAGCTTCAGTTGCCGCGAATCCAACTATACCTATTGGTTTCAAAGCAGGGCTTGATGGAAATTATAAAATTTCAGTAAATTATGATCATTCTTTGGGAACTATCGTTCTCGAGGATTTGAAAACTGCAGTTTTTCAAAATATGACATTCAATGCAAATTATACATTTTACGGACATCAAAATGATAATCAAAACCGTTTTTTATTGCACCTAAGCGCTACCGGTATAAAAGATTATGATACTGAATCTCCGGACATATTTTATGCGAACCAATCATTAACTATTTTCAATCCCTGGAATGTTAAAACCATTTTAAATGTATA
>CAIUKU010000034.1 GCA_903899825.1 uncultured Bacteroidales bacterium
ATATAAATAATTAAAAAGCAAAATATGGCCTGGATTGTTTTGATTATTGCCGGTATTTTTGAAACTGCCTGGGCAATCGGATTGAAATATACCGAAGGATTTACAAAATTATATCCTTCGATTTGGACTGGAATTTCAATGCTGTTGAGTTTATATTTTCTTTCCTTATCATTGAAAACTTTACCCATAGGTACGGCTTATGCTGTCTGGACAGGCATAGGTGCACTGGGCGCTTTTATACTGGGTATTGTTCTCTTCAAAGAACCCATGGAGTTCTGGCGGATATTTTTTATCAGTTTATTGATTATTTCTTTGGTTGGATTGAAGAGTACTTCGGGAGTTTAATTCATTCATTCATTAGTTATTAAGTTAATAAGTTATTGAGTTATTGAGTTATTAGGAAATCTATATTTCCCCTTATAATAAGATAATTAGAATTCCAATTCCTAATAACCAATAACCAATATCTACTTCCTTCCAAAATCTGCCGGAATTTCTCCCCAAACTTCAGTATCCCATTTTAACAATGGATTTTCCCAGCTATTGTGAGCCAGCCAGGTTTCGGCCCTTGCAATCAGATCGAAGAGGACTTCATTTTGTGGAATTTGCTCTAATTTGGTTTTTGCTTTTTTACCTCTGATCCATGCCAGTGCTGTCATTGAGTCGCTGTAGATTGGTAAGTTTGAATTTTGCTTTTGCAGCCATGCCAGGCCATGAACGATGGCTAAAAACTCACCTATATTATTGGTTCCCTGTGTAAAGGGCCCCTGGTGGAATATTTCTGTTTTAGTTTGTGTATCCACACCACGGTATTCCATATATCCGGGATTGCCTGCACAGGCAGCATCTACTGAAATACTCGGCACTACAGGTTTATAGGATGTTGAATTGGGTTTACTGATAGCTGTTTTTGGTTTTCCTATGTAAAGATGTGGTTTGGAAGCCAACGCTTTTTTAGCAGTTGCTAAATCTTCAAAGGATTTATAAAGTGCTGCTTCAAAGCCTTTGATTTGCTTTTCACATTCAGCCCAGCTGGTAAAAATTCCCGTCTGATGCCCTTTCCAGACTACATAAAACTTTTGTTTAGCCATTGATATTAAATGATTTGAAAATTAAATGATTTGAAAATTAAATGATTTGAAAATGAAATAATTTGAAAATGAAATAATTTGAAAATTTGAAAATGGTTAGATTTATTGCCCATTCGAATCAATTTAGCTATTTAGATTCTATTTTATAATTTACTTAAAACTAATTAGATACATTAACTTTATTGATTATTAGTGAATTATGAAATGCATGAATCATCAGCTTCAGTTTTTTTATCCTTAAAGTAAACATCCAGTAATTGTTGTGCTGCTACATAGGAGCTGATTTTATCATCAAGGATTGCTTGTTGTAGTTTGGGAATCATGGCTGCAACAGCTTTATTGTTGTAAAAATTATCTTTAATGTTATCATTTACCGTTTCCAGCATAATACGTTTGGCTTGTTGTTGTCTTTTGACATTAAAATAATTATTCCCTTTTGTAAACACCTGGTAATCGCTGATAATATTCCATAAATTATCTATTCCTTCTCTGGTATAAGCGGAACAGCAGGCAACCTCCGGTATCCATCCCGAATCAGTAGGAGGAAACAAATGGAGAGCATTCTTATACTGTGACATTGCCAAAGTTGCCATTTTTTTATTTTCCCCATCGGCTTTATTGATGGCAATGGCATCTGCCATTTCCATAATTCCTCTTTTGATTCCCTGTAATTCATCCCCGGCATTGGCAAGCATGAGCAAGAGAAAAAAATCAACCATGGCATGCACGGCAGTTTCTGATTGTCCAACACCCACTGTTTCAACAAAAATGGTATCGAAGCCAGCCGCTTCGCACAATACTATTGTTTCCCGGGTTTTGCGTGCCACACCTCCCAAAGACCCTGCGGAGGGCGAAGGTCGTATAAAAGCATTGGCATCCACCGATAATTCTTCCATACGGGTTTTATCTCCCAGTATACTTCCTTTTGAACGTTCACTACTGGGATCAATAGCCAGTACCGCCAGTTTATGACCGGTATTGCACAAATGTTTGCCCAGGGCTTCGATAAATGTACTTTTACCAACACCAGGGACACCTGTAATACCGATTCTTATTGAGTTCCCTGCATAAGGCAAACATCTTGCAATAATTTGCTGAGCCAATTGCTGATGTTCATGCAAAGAGCTTTCAATCAATGTAATGGCTTTGCTTAATATGGTACGGTTGCTTTTAAGTATGCCTTCAACATATTCGTCCAGCGTAAAAAAAATTTTCTTCTGTCCTTTTAAGGTATCAGTTAGCGAAGGATTAACTGACGAAGGTTGTTCTATGCCTTGCTGAACCTTAAGCGCCGATTGAAATTTCTTTTTATTATCACCCATCTTTTAATTTTATAAAATGATTATCAATCTATTATCCTTTTTTTCGTAACTTAATTGCTTTACTATGCAAAAATACATTTATTTATCATAAGGTTTGAAAATAGGAATGAATGTTTTTCAGCCAATGATAAAAAATCTAAAAAAAAACGTATAAATTATACTCAAACATTTATCTTTGTAGAAAGAAAAAAGCATTGATCAGTCAGGATATTATACAAACTATTATTGAAACAGCCCGTATCGAAGATGTTGTGGGTGAATATGTTTCGCTTCGAAAAAGAGGTGTAAACCTTATTGGCTTATGTCCTTTCCACAACGAAAAAACGCCTTCTTTTACAGTATCTCCTGTGAAAGGCATTTTTAAATGTTTTGGCTGTGGCAAGGCCGGGAATTCTGTTAATTTCCTGATGGAACACGATCACTTTTCTTATCCTGAAGCACTGAGGCATCTTGCCAATAAATACAACATCGAAATTGAGGAAGAAGCTCCTTCTGTTGAACAGATAGCTGCTCTTGATGAAAAAGAATCGCTTTTTACCATTACCAATTTTGCACACAAACACTTTGTTGATAATCTGCTGAATACCGAAGAAGGACGTTCTGTCGGTCTTTCCTATTTTAAAGAAAGAGAATTCACGGATGCCATTATTCAAAAATTTGAATTGGGTTACTGCCTTGATAAATGGGACGACTTCACTGCTTATGCACTCAGAAATGGCTATAAAACAGCACAACTGGTCAAGGCAGGTTTTAGCATCGACAAAGATGAAAAACAATACGATCGTTTCCGTGCAAGGGTGATGTTTCCTATCCATAGTTTATCGGGCAAGGTTATTGCTTTTGGCGGCAGGATACTGAGTGCTGATAAAACCAAACCTAAATATGTAAATTCACCTGAAACCGAAATATATAGTAAAAGCAAGGTGCTTTACGGGCTAAACTTTGCTAAAAATGCGATCATAGCTCAGGATAATTGCTATCTTGTTGAAGGATATACGGATGTAATTACCCTTCATCAGGCAGGAATCGAAAATGTGGTTTCTTCATCGGGAACCTCTTTAACTACAGAACAGATAAGACTCATCAACCGTTATACCAAGAACATCACCATATTATACGATGGTGATGCTGCAGGCATCAAGGCAAGTTTCCGTGGCATTGACATGATACTGGAACAGGGCATGAATGTAAAAATCGTGCTTTTCCCCGATGGTGAAGATCCCGACTCTTATACACGAAAAAACCGTTCAGCAGTGGTGCAGGAATACATTACTGAAAATGCAAATAACTTCATTTTATTTAAAACCAATTTATTATTAGAAGAAGCAGCCCACGATCCTATTAAAAAATCAGCTTTGGTAAAAGAAATTGTTACAACCATTTCATTGATACCCGATAGCATTCCACGCTCTATCTATACCAAAGAATGCAGCGCATTGATGAACATTCCGGAACAAACCCTGCTGAATGAACTCAATAAACTGCTTCGTAAAAAAGCTTCAAAAACTTTACAGGATGAAGGTGAGACTTCTCTTCCCGAAATACTACAAATTCCTTCAGAAAAACAAACAGATGAAATTGAACTGGATGAAGCGGAATACCAGGAAAAAGACATCATCCGGTTGTTGTTGAATTTTGGGGATAAAGCACTGGAAATAAAAGGTGTTAATGAAGAAAAGCAAGAAGTTACCAACTCTGTGAGTATTGCTTCCTGCATTGTAAATGATATTGTTGCAGAAGATTTCAGCTTTAAAAATCCGGCCTATCAGCTTATTTTCAATGAATACATCACTGCATTAGAAAGCGGTAATATTCCTATCGATCAGTATTTTACAAATCATCAGGACAGTACGATCCGGAAAACAGCCATTAATTTATTGTCTTCGCCCTATATGCTCAGCGAAAACTGGCAGGAAATGCATCGTATCTCTGTTCCGACTGAAGAAAAAACTAATGTTTTAGAACAATCGGTTCATCACTCTGTATTTTCATTCAAGCTTAAAAAGGTTGAAGAACTGCTGGCACTTAATGCCAAAGAAATTAAAGAACTAGGCAGCGATGATGATTTTATAATACTGATGGAAAAGCAAAAGCGGTTAATAGGTGCGAAGAAAATGATATCTGCTGCTTTAGGAAGAATAATAATCAGATAAAAATCCGGTTGTTACATATTATAAACCCTGACAGGGTTTTAAATCCTGTCAGGGTTATTTATTTCAGTAAAGAATTGCTGTTATTCCAAAGATCCCACTTCTTTTTCTACTTCAGTAAGGATTTCGCAGGATTTTACCAGGGCTTTCATAGCATTGTGGTCGTTGTAAAGGGGACGGTCAATTTCGAGGAAATCAACATGACGGCGAACAACTTCTTTGGCTTTCTGAACACCTTTTCCGAAATTATATTCTCTGAAATCCAATGCCTGGGCTGCAGCCATCAATTCAATGCCTAAAATTCCATACGCATTATCGAGAATCTGGAAGTTTTTAAGGGCGGTATTCATGCCCATAGATACAAAATCTTCCTGATCGGCAGCGGCCGGAATGGATTGTATAGATGCAGGTACCGAAAGTATTCTTTGTTCAACGATGAGAGTATCTGCTGTATACTGGCTGAGCATCAGACCTGAAAACATGCCGGCACCTTTGGTCAGAAATGCTGGTAAACCTACGCTTAAGGCTGGATTGTTCAGGCGGTTCATTCTTCTTTCGGACAACACACTTACCATGGTAATACAATAACCTGCCATATCCATTGGTACAGCAACCGGAGAACCCTGGAAATTGGCACCTGAAAGTTGCAATTCTTCATCAGGGAAGAAAATAGGATTATCACCTACACCGTTTAATTCAATTTCAACCTGTGAACGGGCATAAGCCAGTGCATCATGTGCTGCACCAATTACCTGAGGTGTTGATCGCATGGAATAAGCATCCTGTACCTTACATTTTACTTTGGCCTGGTGTAAATCACCGCCGTTTACCATTTTCAGAATAGAAGCTGCACTTCTCATCGCACCTTTAAATCCTCTTACTTCGTGAAGTTTTGGATTGTAAGGACGCATATTGGCTTTCATTGCTTCAAGCGACATAGCCGCAGCAATTTCCGCTTGCTTCAGCCAGTTGTTGGCATCATAAAGAAAAAGAGCACTCATGGCAGTTAATACATTACTCCCATTGATGGTAGCCAGTCCATCTCTTGCCTGTAAGCCGGGTATAGCGATTCCTGCTTTATCCATGGCTTCTTTTCCCTGGTACAACTGACCCTGATAATATGCTTTTCCTTCACCCATCATCAACAGGGCAATCTGCGACATAGGAGCTAAATCGCCACAGGCTCCAACAGAACCTTTTTCACATACAAAAGGAGTTACTCCCTTGTTAAGCATATCCACCAGGGTTTGGGTAATTTCCAGTCGAACACCCGAATTGCCGTGTGCATGAACATTGATACGACCCAGCATGGCGCCTCTTACATGATCCAAAGGCATGGCATCACCGATACCGGCAGCATGGTTGTAAACCAAATATTTTTGAAATTCTTTTACCTGATCATCATTCAGCACTACTTCCGAAAACTCGCCGATACCGGTATTTACACCATACATAATTTCTCCGGCAATAATTTTGCGTTCGAGCATCGCGCGGCATTTGTTAATACGGGCAATGGCATCGGGATGCAATGCTACTTTCTGATTGTTACGGGCAACGTTAACCACGTCTTCTATCCTGAGCCCGCTTCCTTTGATAATAAATGTCATATAAGTTTTTTTATTGAAATTAATGAAATGATTTGCTGATACAAACCTACATATTTTTTTTGACATGAAAGCTAAGCCTGCTTTTTTTTTGTAAGCATATTTAAGCCATAGATTTATTGAATTTTCTTCGTTTGGTAGTCATCATAAATTAAAGGGAATACTTTTATTTTAACTTTGTGTTCTGATTTTGGGAGTATCATAGTTTTCCCTTAGCCTTTAATATATAAGATCCCTTCATCTAAATCTACATTACCGACTTTTATGTTAGTGACTTCTCATGCAGTAATTCCTTGATAGATAAGTATTGAAATCAAGGTTTGATTTTTTAGTTTTAATATTATTCTCCGGATTTTCGATAACCAATTTTCTTGCGGTTTGCTTGTTCTAATTGTTGCTGTTTGGCTTCTTCAAATTGCTTTATATATTCAAAAAGCAACATGAACTGATCGTCATGAAATGATAATTTTGAATCTACTTGCTCAAATTTCTTTAAAATTTCCTGATGTGTACTTAACATTATTCGCATTTTTGTAAATATTCTTATAACTTTAATATTTACATCTATGGCTCTTTTGCTGTTCAAAACGCAAGAAAGCATTGTTACTCCCTGCTCTGTAAAACAAAACGGTGCATAACGCAAGCCTATCATATCAGATTTGGAGGTCGCAATTTGCGACCTCCAAATTTCAAATTCTTCTTTAGTCATTTCAAACATAAAATCTTCAGGAAAGCGATCAATATTACGTTTTACGGCTTCTTTTAATCGTTTTGTTTCTACTCCGTAAAGCTCTGCTAAATCTCTATCAATCATTACCTTTTGTTCTCTAATGAGATAAATCTTATTGATAATTATTTCATCTGGTATTGTGGGTAAAATACTTTTTGTCATGGTTCTCTTGATTAATGCTACAAAAGTAAAAAATAAATTGGTGGTCGCAATTTGCGACCTCCAATTTATTTAATTTAAATCTTTTTGATGCACTTTATCCGTAATTGATAATTAAATTGATAGCGTAATTGGTAATAGCAATTTCTTTTTCTCTTATATACATACTACTGAAATGATGGAACGCTACGAGCTTTTCCTAGCTATTCCTGTAATCTAGTGTTCCAAGTTGTTTGGGCTAGCTGGAGCCTCCATCTGTAAAATACTATATATTAAATAGTTTGCTTATAGTTGGTTGTAAAATCACTCATTCTGATTTTTAATTACAAAATTACAAAACTATTATTTTGTTTTTATGGTGTTTTGGGCAGTGGAGATTTCAATAACGTTTGGCTACAACCTCACCCCGCCTCTCCTAAAAGGAGAGGTGCTACTGTACTGTAAATGTGAGATGTTAGTGCGTTGTAGCAAGCTTACTATTTTTTACCAATATTGAAAGCTGTTATTTTGTTTTAATTGCGTTTTGGGCAAGGCACAGTCCTTACCAAATTACCAGCCTGATTGTAAAAATAATGTGTGTACTGATATTCCTGATTTGAAGATTTTCGGAAAAGTGATTCTTTTAGATTTAAACAAGTATTGCGGTATTAATAAAAGAGATATTCTACAGAAACAAATAAGGAAGTTTTCAGTTGCTTATTTTTTAGCACCAAATAATTTTTTATAAGCAAGGTATTCAGGCAAATTCCACGATAAAAAGTTTTTGGACTCCCAATTAAGCTTAAATGATTCTTTCCTGTTTTCAATGGTCTGAAAATATTGCTCCGATGTTATATAATAGATTCGCTCTGAAGGAAAATTCTCTTTTTGAAGGTTTTCAATAAGCGTCAGCTCAGCCTTAGGTTTGTCAAGATAAGGCAACGATTTATCGGAAAGTGAGGCTAAAAAATCAAAATGCACAAATGAACGATTTGAATTTTTGAAATTATATTTTGCGATGATGGTATCCCAGTTAAAAACAGAGCAAATGACCAAAACTACGACTAAAGCATAGGCATTTGATTTCATCAGCCAAAAGTCCGATTTTTTGTTTTTGACCTTGATTATTACGGTATATAAACCATATAAACATAATAAGAGAAAGATGATAACACCTATTCTTTTATAAGCCAGTGAGAAAAAATAGATGTACCAATAATTCCGTATACCCACAGATACTGCTAAAATTGCATTTTGAGCCAGCCAGAAATAGCTTAGGTATTTTAATAAGTGGTTGTTATTGTAAAAATTTAAGTTGTTGCGGAAAAAATACAGCACGATAATAATAGAGATGATAATTGAAAGTATCAGCAAATAAGTGCCTTCATGTACAAATTGTTTCAATGTGAGTCCATTCCATTCAAAGTTAAACCACACCCAATATATATCTAAGCCATTCAGCACAATTAATATTGCATTAAGGATTAAAAGCATAAAAATAGCTGCTTTGAGCTCATTTTTTAATCCATTTAATTTAAAGCTTTTACGAAATTTATTTTTACTTCTTTTAATAAATTCAAGCCCTGCTTTATCCTTTTCGATAATATACTGATCAGAGATGCTGTATAAAATAAATATACTGATGATTGCTCCTAAGACGATGGTAAATATAATACTGATATTAATATTGTCAAAGATAAAACCCAGATAGTTGTTGAGAAATAAGGCAATTTTTTCCAATAAATGATTAAATATCAGACTAGATCTGCTATATATAATAAGAAATAAAGCGATAACCAGTATTGGAATCAAGAAAATTTTGAGTCTCCATAAATAAGCAGTGATTTTGTATTTTTTGAGTTTTGAAGCAGAAAATTCTCTTAAAAAATGAAACTGAGAATTTGGAATATTGCTGAGAGAAAGCCTGAATGTATTAACAAGAGATTGTGCATCCGGGAAAATCAAAATGCCAACAAACAAAAACAGCAGGAGAAAATTGACAAAAAATGCAAAGGCCGAATATATCAAAACAGTTGCCAGCATTGTGATAACAAGACCCAATGTGCAACTGATCTGATTTTTGCCAATAAATCTGAATTGTTTTGTAAAAAAAAGCCAGCCTAGGATACTAAGTTCAAAAATCATCAGGTTGAGACCCAGGGCCTGATGATGAAACAAAAGGGTAAATAAAATTGTACTGCTGATAATAATCAGAATTCTATTTCTTTTTTCCATAAATTTGCTACTGTTATTTCAGAAACAAACGGATTTTTTTTGCAAATTTTATTCTGTATCAGTAAACAATGTCCTTTTAATTATTACTTTTCTTAAAGCTTAAAACTTACCTTTTACCCTTTTACCCTTTTACCTTTTTACTTTTTACTTTAACCTTTTTACTTTAACCTTTACCCTTTCTCCTTTACCCTTTCTCCTTCCTACTTACTTTTCCCCTGATTCGCCACTGCTTCCATTAATTTTTTAATTTCCGCTTCATCACCCAAAAAATAGTCTTTCAGTAAATTTAACTGATCGTCAAATTCAAAAACATAAGGAATGCCTGTGGGCAGGTTTAGGTTTACGATGTCCTCATCGCTAATGTTTTTCAGTATTTTAATGATTCCGCGTAAACTATTGCCATGTGTAGCCACTAAGACTTCATTGCATTCCAGTAATTTTTCAGCAATATTTTGTTCCCAATAGGGTACGATTCTTTCAACGGTTTCTTTCAGGGATTCTGTTAAAGGGAGCAAGGATTGATCCATCTCCTGGTATTTCGGATCCAGACGGGGATTTCTTATATCGCTTTCTGCTAGGGGTGCAGGAGGAATATTATAACTTCTGCGCCAGATATGTACCTGTTCATCTCCATATTTCTGAGCAGTTTCTGCTTTGTTCAGACCTTGCAATTCTCCGTAATGTTTTTCGTTCAATCGCCAGGTTTTTTCGACGGGTAACCACAGTAAGTCCATTTCTTCCAACATGATATTGAGCGTTTTAATGGCTCTTTTCAGGTAAGAAGTGTAGCAATATTTAAAATGAAAGTTATTTGATAACAATAGTTTCCCGCCTTTTTTAGCTTCTTCCACCCCTTTTTCTGATAAATCAACATCTGTCCATCCTGTAAAACGGTTTTCTTTGTTCCAGACACTTTCGCCATGTCTGACCAGTACTAGTTTTTTCATGCTTCTTTATTTAAAGTTTTTGATTTTTTTAATTAATCCGGGTAATTAATAAGTACTTAGAGTGCCTAAAGTACTTAAAGAAATTATAGCTTTTGGTGTGATTCAATATTAAAATTCTTGCCTAATTTATTTTTCAACGACAAAACCAGAATCAGAATTCCTGCTAAAATAAAAGGGATGCTGAGTAATTGTCCCATATTTAAAGGCATTGATTTTTCAAAATCAACCTGAGCTTCTTTCAGGAATTCTAAAACAAACCTAACGGTAAACAAAGCAATCAAAAATAATCCAAAAATCATACCCGGTTGAGGTTTTCCGTCTTTTTTGTAATAAATTCCAAGTAATGAAGCAGAAATTAATAAGTAACACAAAGCTTCATAAATCTGAGTCGGGTGACGCGGAATGAGTAATTTATCATCTCTTTCAAAAATAAAACCCCATGGCAGATTTGTTGCATGTCCATAAATTTCTGAATTCATCAAATTGCCTGTTCTTATAAAAAGGCCTGCCAAAGCCGTTACAATTACGATCCTGTCAATAACCCACCAAAAATCAGGTTTTTGTGTTTTAGAAAAAAGGAATAATGCGAAGATTATACCAATAGCTGCACCATGGCTGGCCAGGCCGCCATGCCATATATATAAAATCTCAATCGGGTTACTCAGGTAATAATCTGATTCATAAAATAAGCAATGTCCTAAGCGGGCACCAATGACGGTTGAAATAATCATGTACATGGCCAGTTTGTCGAGGACAGGCAAAGGAAAACCTTCTTTTTTGAAAAACTTTTCCATGATTAAATAGCCAACATAAAACCCCAGTGCAAATAATAACCCGTACCATCTGACTGATAATCCGCCGATATGAAATATTTCGGGATTTACATTCCAGTGTATAAAATTTAATATCATTCTTTTAAATTTTTAGAAAGCAAATTTATGAAACATTCTGTAAACATGTTGAGTGTCTTAACGTTTTTTATGATAAAGAAATACAGGATTTTTGTCATTTTTTTCCGATATTTGCAATTCAATTATTGAAAAGGATAATAATACATGGCTGAAGAAGCAAAACCTCAGAAAAAGTGGTTGATTAAGCTTAAAAACAAATACCGTCTTGTTGTAATGAATGACGATACTTTTGAAGAAAAGTTATCCTTTCGTTTATCAAGATTGAATGTATTTGTAGCCATTGGTTCAGTTTCCATCCTGCTTGTTTTTTTAACTACCTATATCATTGCATTTACGCCACTCAGGGAATATATTCCCGGATATACCAATCTGAAACTTAATAAAGAATCTTATATCAATGCATTGAAAATCGATTCTCTTCAAAATGAGGTTAAGAGCAGAGAACTGTACTTGAAAAACTTAAAATTGATATTCGAAGGCAAAGCCATCATTGACCCGGTAAATAATCAAAGCAAAGACACTTCCGTTAAATATGGCAATATTTTCATTGTAAAATCGAAAGAAGACTCCATTTTACGCAGACAAATAGAAAGTGAAAATAAATATGATTTATCATCACAGGATTTAATGTTGGATGCAACTGAAGCACCCTCTGTAAATACATCTATCAGTAGTTTTTTTTATTTTACACCGCTGAAAGGCATTGTCATCAATGGCTTTGATATTGCAAAACAGCATTATGGCGTTGACATTGCCGGAAAAAAAGATGACGTTATTAAATCTGTACTGAACGGAACAGTAATTTTCTCAAACTGGACACTGGAAACGGGATATATCATAGGTATTCAACACCAACACAACCTGATTTCTGTCTATAAGCACAATTCGGCATTATTAAAAAAATTAGGAGAAAATGTAAATGCCGGAGATGCCATTGCTTTTATCGGAAATACAGGAGAATTAAGCAGCGGACCCCATTTACATTTCGAATTATGGTACAATGGTAATCCTGTGAATCCAACAGACTATATCCCTTTTTAATCAAATGACAATAAAAAAAAGAATTGCTATATTAGGTTCTACCGGATCTATCGGAACACAGGCCTTGGAAGTGGTGAAAGCCCATCCTGATTATATGGAGGTTGAGGTATTGACAGCGCATTGTAATGCTGATTTATTGATTAAACAGGCACTTGAGTTTAAACCCAATTCGGTAGTAATAGGTATTGAAAAATTATATCATAAAGTATCAGAAGCATTACAACCACACGATATTAAAGTTTATGCCGGTGAAAAATCCATAAGCCAGATAGTTGAATCCTCCGAAATAGACATTGTATTGGCTGCTATTGTGGGGTTTGCAGGTTTACAATCTACCTTAAAAGCAATTGAAGCCAAAAAAACCATTGCATTGGCCAATAAAGAATGCATGGTAGTTGCCGGGCAGCTGGTTACAAGGCTAGCACAGGAAAATGCAGTAAATATATTACCTGTTGATTCAGAACATTCTGCAATTTTTCAATGTCTGGTAGGAGAATTTCAAAATCCGCTTGAAAAAATATATTTGACGGCTTCAGGCGGGCCTTTCAGAGGAAAAGACAGAGAATTCCTGTCAAAAGTTACAAAACAGCATGCCTTAAAGCATCCGAACTGGGAAATGGGAAAAAAGATCACCATAGATTCGGCCACCCTTATCAACAAAGGCCTGGAAGTTATTGAAGCAAAATGGCTCTTCTCATTAAAACCCGAACAAATTGATGTTATCATTCATCCTCAATCTATAGTACATTCTCTGGTTCAGTTTCAGGATGGTTCAATGAAAGCCCAGATGGGACTCCCGGATATGAAATTGCCGATACAATATGCATTTACCTATCCTTATAGGTTCAAAACGGATTATCCCAGATTTAACTTTCTGGATTATCCTCAGTTGAATTTTGAACAACCTGACAGGAGTACTTTCAGGGGACTGGATCTGGCATTTGAAGCCATGCGTCAGAACGGAAATATGCCCTGTATCTTAAATGCTGCCAATGAAGTTGTTGTGCATGCTTTTTTACAGGATAAAATTGGTTTTCTGCAAATGGCGGATGTAATTGAAGCTTGTATGCAAAAAATTAGTTTTGTCGCCCAACCCTCTTTATCGGATTATATTCAAACAGACCACGAATGCCGTATAATTGCCAATGAACAGATAAAGCGATAGTTATATTCAAAGATAAACTCTAATTAAAAGTATTATCTTTGCATTTTAGTATTTAATACAAAATCAATAATTAATTTATAAAAAATGGGAATATTAACACAAGCCCTGGGCTTGATTTTAAGTTTATCGATACTTGTACTCCTTCACGAGGCAGGCCACTTTGCTTTTGCAAAATTGTTCAAAACCAGGGTTGAGAAATTCTATCTTTTTTTCGATCCATGGTTTTCGCTTTTTAAATTTAAAAAAGGAGATACTGAATATGGGATTGGTTGGTTACCTTTGGGCGGTTACGTGAAAATCTCCGGAATGATTGATGAGTCCATGGACAAAGAAGCTATGAAACTACCTCCCCAACCCTGGGAATTCCGCTCCAAACCGGCATGGCAACGATTGTTGATTATGACGGGTGGTGTGTTGGTTAATTTTTTACTGGCGATGTTTATCTATTCCATGATATTGTTTGCATGGGGAAGTGAATATTTGCCTGCTAAAAATGCAAAATTCGGTTTACAATTCAATGAAATAGCCTTAAAAGCAGGTTTTCAGAATGGCGATAAAATTATTAAAATCGACAATCTGGAAGTGGAAAATGTAAATGATATCCCTAAACTTATTGTTATTGATGCTGCTAAAACAGTAACAATCGAACGCAATGGAGAAATGCTGACAATTACCTTACCTGCTGATTTTACCAAACAATTACTGGCAGCTAAAATTAAATCATTTTCAGAACCTCGTTTCCCATTTGTAATTGAAGAAGTGATGGCTGGAAATCCTGCCGCCAAGGCTGGATTGAAAAAAGGAGACCAGATCATTGCCATAAATAACGATACTACCCTCTATTTTAATGATTTTGCTTCAACCGCTGCAAAATACAAAGGAAAAGATGTAGAAATCAGCTTCCTGCGCAACAACATACCTCAAAAGCTAAAACTAACTTTGACAGAAGAAGGCAAAATAGGGGCAGCAACAAAAAATCCGGTCAGTTTTTTTGAAACCAGAAAAACGGAATATGGATTTTTTGCATCTATACCCGCCGGTATCAATTTAGGTGTTGAAACCCTGGGAAGTTATGTAAAGCAAATGAAACTGGTTTTCACCAAAGAAGGTGCAAAACAGGTAGGTGGTTTCGGAGCCATAGGTGGTTTGTTTCCTAAAAGCTGGAGCTGGGAAATCTTCTGGAATATGACAGCTTTGTTATCAGTTATTCTTGCATTTATGAATATACTTCCGATTCCTGCGCTGGATGGCGGACATGTTATGTTTTTGCTTTATGAAATAGTGACCGGACGTAAACCCAACGATAAATTTATGGAATATGCCCAGATTACGGGTATGGTTATTTTATTCAGCTTATTACTGTTTGCCAATGGGAATGATATATTGAAGTTGTTTAAATAAAGAACAAATTGAGTTAAAGATCAATGCATCCTAAGCTTTAAAATATTTCAACTCCAGGTTTTCACCATCAAACTCAATATAGGAAAAGCTTTTTACCCAATCGCCTATGTTGAGGTAGCGCGAATTATCAGTTATTTTTAAGTCTAAAGGCAAGTGACGGTGGCCAAAGATAAAGAAATCGAAATGTTCTTGCTTAAGGATTTCTTTGGCATAAACAATTAATCGTTCCTTGTCTTCTCCTAAAAATACTTCATCTGTATCTCCGTTGGCAATGCGACTTCTGCGCGAAAAATACAAGGCCAGTCCAATTCCTGAATTAGGATGCAAACGGGCAAACAGCCATTGATTAAAACGGTTTGAAAATACTTTTTTAATAAACTTATAGCCATGATCATCGGGACCCAGTCCATCTCCATGACCGATATAAAACTTGTAGTTTCCATAGGTTCTCCGGATGGGTTCTTTATAAATAGTAGCATTCAGTTCTTTTTCAAAATAATCATAAATCCACATATCATGGTTGCCTGTAAAGTAATTGAGCTTAATACCCGCATCGGAAATTTCAGCCAGTTTTCCCAATAATCTCACATAACCTTTAGGGACCACAGTTTTGTATTCAAACCAAAAGTCGAAAATATCACCCAATAAATAAATTTCAGTGGCATCTTTTTTTACTTCATCCAGCCATTTTACCATCAGTTTTTCACGCTTCAGGCTACTTTCGTAATCAGGAACACCTAAATGGCTATCGGAGATAAAATATATTTTTTGTTTGTTTTCCAAGGCTTATTGAATTATTATTTATATTGCTTTTTAGTTTTTTGTGTCATTTCTTTTTCGAGCTCTATCATCTTGTGTTGCTTTATTCTTTTTGCAAAGTTAATCGAATGAGAATTAGCAGGCAAAGCTTTTAATAAATCATTGCTTACTTTTTCAAAAACAGCAAAATCTGTTTCTTCTTTTAAAACAGCTTCGCGGTTCAGGGGCTGGTACAATGCTATTAATGCAGCCAGTGAACTGCTGTGTTTAAGTACAAAATCAAGCTGAAAAGCCCGCTGATCGGCAAGTATATTTTGATAGCAGGTATCCAGATTTTTCTTTATTTCCTGTCGGTTTGCATCATTAATGGCTGTTTTCCATATTTTTCCTATCGAATCAAGTTTTTGCAGATTTGGTTGTAAGTGATTATTAAGTTCAAGCAAGTTTTCACTATCGGGAGAACCTTTGAGTGTGTAAGATTTTTCAAAGTTTTCATAATCAGCAGTAAAACTAATCCGCTCTCCTTTATCAGCAATGATAGAAATATAATGATTACCATCTTTGAAAAGCATATAAATCTCTTTTTCTTTAAGGGCTACATTAAATGAAAAATTTCCTTCTTTATCAGGTACAACAGAATCAATTACAATTACTTCATTAAACGTGAGTTTCTTTAATAAAATTGTTTTATGATTTGCATTCGTTATTTTTCCTTCTATCAGAAAACTATCTTTTGAAAAATCATTTTTAGCCTGATGACAGGAAAACAGTATGATTGAAATTAATATGAAAAAAAATGGTTTTCTCATGTGTTTTTTGTGCAAAGATAATAATTTCAATAAACAGTTAACAGTAAAGAGTTAATAGGCAGTATTAAAGCAGGAAAACCAAATTGAATTTTTTTTTGTTTGAATTAAAACCAAATAATTAATTCATGGATAATAAACCTAAAAAGAGTTAGAACACTCTTGTGTTTTCCTTTAATCATCTAATTTCTGCTAAAGTATTCAAAAAACAATATACAATATTTTACATTTCAAAATGCTTAAATTCAATCAAATACCCTCTTTTCGTTTTAGGGGTTAATCGGAAGCGTTCATCAATTCTCCTGCCGATAATCCATACAATGTCATCACCCGAGCACAACAGCCATGTGTTTTCCTTTTCAATAATTGATATTTTCTGATCCGTAAAAAAATCACTGATTTTCTTTTTTCCATGCATTCCAAAAGGATAAAAGAAGTCGCCCTGTTGCCATTTACGGATTGATAATGGAAATACCAGTTTGTCAAAATCCAGATAGGCTAAGTTTTTGTCAGGATTAATTTTAATCATTTCCGACTCAGAGGTGATTCTGAATTCGAGAAATAGGGGATCTTTTGTTTGAATATCATTTTCCTGTATTAAAAAAACTTCTTTTAACTGACAGTAATTTTGAACCTCTGTTATAATTAAATTTTCACGGTCTTTTAATAAACGATGGCTGGTTGAAAAAAATTGCTTTCCGGAAATATCATTCAGGCTAAGAATCAGACTTTCAATAGTCTCATTGTTAAAACCATATGGAGATAAAAAATGGTAGAGATAAATTTTTATGGGATGTAAAGCATTCAATTTCTCAATATTCAGCATTACCATAGAATGATTGACGACAACAATTTCTTTTCTTTTTATTTCAAGCATTTCATTGAAAATTATTTCTGTATCTCTTATTTTTTCAATGTTTTCGATCATAATTCTTTCGAAATCACCAGCCAGATGCTTAAATTCAGGAATAATTTTATGCCTGACCGCGTTGCGGAGATATTTTGCCGAACTATTGGAGCTGTCTTCCCTGAACTCCAATTGAAGATCGCCGGCGAATTTCTCAATTTTAGTACGGTTTGTAAAAAGCATCGGACGGATTAAATGATGTTGCTTGGGTGAAATTCCATGTAAGCCTGCAATACCAGTACCTCTGAGTAAGTTGATAAAAAAAGTTTCAATTTCATCATTTTGATGATGAGCTGTTGCATAATATTGATAATGTTCAGTTTCAACCAATTTTTCAAACCAGTCGTAACGTAAAAAACGGGCAGCCATCTGAATACTTACACTCATTTCGGTGGCTATGTCCAGTGTATTAAATCGATTCACATAAAACGGCACCTCATATTGTGCTGCCAGATTTTTCACAAAAATTTCATCATCAGCTGATTCCTGCCCCCTTAACTGGAAATTACAATGTGCAATTCCGAATTGCAATCCTGCCTGATGGAAAAGTTCGCACATAACGATAGAATCTATACCTCCGCTAACAGTAAGTAATATCCTGTCTTTTCTTGTAAACAGCTTTTGAGAAGAGAAATATCTTTTGAATGATTTAAACATAATAGTATTAATTTTCAATAATATATTCGTAAATTG
This sequence comes from uncultured Bacteroidales bacterium, assembly GCA_903899825.1. GTDB lineage: Bacteria > Bacteroidota > Bacteroidia > Bacteroidales > JACABE01 > JACABE01. The sequence continues at coordinate 17,901 of CAIUKU010000034.1, forward strand.
GAATGTAGAGATTAATAATTTAATATCAAATCAATACTAATTTACCAGCAATTTTTAATAAGCAAATGTAATTGAAATCATTTAATTATTAAATAAAATAAAAAAAAGCCTGAGGTCATCAGGCTTTAATAAAAAAATTATGCTTGATTTTATTGTTTAATCCTCATTTTATAGAATGAACGATACACAAAATACAAAGCAACTGCCAGAAAAGTCATCCCTACGTAATGGGCTACCGGTCTGAAAGCTTCTGAAATGGCAATTTCCATTGCCAGTAAACCAAATAAGGTGGTAAACTTAATAATTGGATTCAAGGCAACAGAAGAGGTATCTTTGAAAGGATCTCCAACGGTATCACCCACTACAGCAGCAGCATGTAATTCGGTTCCTTTTTCTTTCATATCGACTTCAATTACTTTTTTGGCATTGTCCCAGGCACCACCGGCATTTGCCATAAAAATAGCCTGATACAAGCCAAAGAAAGCAATCGAAATTAAATAACTGACAAATAATGATACCGGTGCAGCATATTTTAATTTGTCTTCAGGACTCATATCTGCGGTTAATCCAACCGGAGATGCCAGGAAAGCAAAAGCCAGTGCAAAAGAGAAAATAGCAATAAAGATATTCAACATCCCTTTTTGAGCATACTGGGTACAGATTTTTACAACTGCTCTCGATTTTTCAACATCTGCTTTCTTAGGAGCATTCGGATCGAGATTGATGTGTTCTTTAATATAAGCAACGGCACGACTGGCTCCTGTAGATACAGCCTGTATAGATGCTCCGGAGAACCAATAAATAACAGCACCACCTAATAAGAAACCGAAAATTGAATATGGATTTAATAAATTTAATACCATTTCGGGTTGTATACCTAAAGAATGTTGGATTACTAAAATAAGTGAGAAAATCATGGTAGTTGCACCTACAACTGCAGTTCCGATTAATACCGGTTTAGCTGTAGCTTTAAAGGTATTTCCTGCGCCGTCATTGGCTTCTAAATAATGTTTTGATTTTTCAAAATCGGGTTTGAATCCGAAATCTCTTTGAATTTCTGCATCGATTCCCGGAATTTCCTCTATCAAAGATAATTCATAGATAGATTGAGCATTATCGGTTACAGGTCCATAGCTGTCAACTGCAATGGTTACAGGTCCCATGCCCAGCATACCAAATGCGACTAATCCAAAAGCAAAAATTGAAGGATAAATCATAAATCCGTCCAATCCAAAAGTACTGGCATAATAAGCTACAAACATCAGTAAAAAGAAAACCATACCTTGCCAGAAGGCACTAAAATTACCGGCAACCAAACCGGATAATATATTCAGAGAAGCACCACCTTCTTTAGAGGCTTCCACTACTTCTTTTACGTGGGTAGATTTAGGACTGGTAAATAATTTTGTAAATTCAGGAATTAAAGCAGCACCCAAAGTACCGCAACTGATAATGGTTGATAGTATCCACCACATATCTGCATTACCGTTAATTTCAGGAATTAATATATAACTGATGGCGAAGGTTACTAATATTGATAAAATTGAAGTTATCCATACCAAAGAGGTTAGGGGTTTTTCAAAATCCAGGTCATCAACATTGTTATATTTTGCTTTGCTGATAACATTATTGATTCCAAAAGAAACAATAGAAGTAACAATCATAAGAATTCTCATGGCAAAGATCCATACCAGTAATTGGGTTTGAAGTTCAGCGCCGGTTACAGCCAACAAAATAAATGAAATCAAAGCTACACCAGTTACTCCATAAGTTTCAAAACCATCAGCTGTAGGACCTACAGAATCTCCTGCATTGTCACCCACACAGTCGGCTATAGTACCCGGATTTCTTGGATCATCTTCACCTATTTTGAAAATCACTTTCATTAAGTCAGAACCAATATCTGCAATTTTAGTAAAAATACCGCCTGCAATACGTAATGCTGAAGCACCTAATGATTCACCAATGGCAAAACCAATAAAACTTGCACCGGCATATTCACCTGGAACAAACATTAAGATAATAAGCATCATGATTAATTCCAGGGAAATCAACATCACACCAATACTCATACCGGCGTTTAATGGAATGTTTAATAATTTAATTGGTTTTCTTTCCAATGAGGCAAATGCCATTCTTGAATTGGCCAGGGTATTCATTCTGATACCAAACCATGCAACACTGTAAGAACCTAATATACCTAAAACTGACCATCCAAGTATCATGGCTACGCCACCAACACCGAAGTTGTCTTCAGATAAATATCCATAGTAAAATGCTACGGCAGAACCAATAAACGCAAATAAAATCAAGAGGAATTTTCCTTGCTGATAAAGATAGGTCTTTGAAGTTTCAAAAATAACCTGTGCAACATCCAGCATTGACTGATGCGCTTTTATTTTTTTCACTTTCACAAATTGGTACAATCCAAACAACATTCCTAAAATGGTAATTAAAAACCCCCAATATAATATTGATTCGGATTTAATTGCCTCAGGAATAACTAAATTAGCTTCGCTGGCAAAACTAAAAACGGGCAATAAGAATGCCACTAAAACACCATAAATTTTTTTCATAAATTATTAATTTTTTTTCTAAACTTTTAATTTTTTAGCAAAAATAAGAAAGAATTTTAAACCTTCGTTATTTTTGTTAAATTAAATTATTTATTTTTCTTAACAACTCATTGTTATAAATGTTTTATTAAAAACGATTTTTTGGATAAATAAAACATTTTTAAGTCTGTAAGATTCAGAT